>JAPLFV010000091.1:2079-2493 GCA_026390495.1 Pseudomonadota bacterium
CTTCCAAAATCCAGATAGTCATTAGCGTTAAAAATCATTTCAATATGAGTTGGAATCTGAAAAAAATCATCATAAAAAACGAGCTCGCTAAATAGATGCAGCTTAACAATTGAGAAAAATTTGGCCATTTTAGCGCCCACCGCTACAATGGACCTTACCGGCCCTGCTTTCCAACATTCAATTTCGGATTCAAAATCACTTTCGTCAAATTTGATGCCCGGAAACAGCCAGAAGTCAGGGATAATGGGCATAACAAATGTGCTATCTGAAAATACCGGATGTTCAATTCCACCTGATTTTAAAAAAACTTCACCCACCAACATCGGTTTTTTTCTATTAAACTTATAATGATATGAAGTTGTAGACACAGTTTGATTTTTAGAATTAAAAATTGCTTGAAACCTAGGTAGTGGA
>JAPLFV010000298.1:0-9436 GCA_026390495.1 Pseudomonadota bacterium
CTGCAGCATGAATGGAAACTATCGTATTCTGAAAAAAAATGACTAATGATAAGATTATTCGTTTGGGAGACATGATCCATTTGCCCATTTGAGACTATTGTGGAAGGTTCTGATTTATGGACTGATTTAAATCCGTTATCTCTTGCAAATAGCCGGCGGTAAATGGCTATGAAAACCAGTTTATCGTAGTCCTATTTATCATTAATATTGGGTATCAATCCTACGATTACATCTTCTACGTTGCTGAAAGATCTTAGCAACAACTTTGTTTAAAAATGTTTTGAGCTCCGAAGCTTGGCTGGGCATCATTTTTTTGCTTCGCTATCTGAAACGAAATGTTTTATCGTCGAAAAAATGAAAAAATACAGGGTGTTACCTGTTGAGTGTCGTTTTAGGGACGGATTTTGGGTGGTCCCTTCACACTGAATGGTCACCAACGTACTGTAGATGAGTTTGCTGATCATTCAATAGATTGAGATTGATTTTTAACGCTTAGACGAAGGGAAGGGCAGTCGAATGGAATCGCCCGATGAAAGCTTAATGAGGTGCCAGTTTAGATTTTTTGGGACACCACTGCGTTTAAAGGCATAGGCTGCGCCTGTATAATTTAAAAGTGAGTCAACTGACTTAGATAAGTCATTTTTTAATGCAAGGAACTGAATTGGCTTTGAAATGGGCTTTTCTTCAATCCCGCCCCAAGCAACGACAATGATATTTTTAGTGACAGCTATATCCCAAAAATCCCAACCCGTTGAGGATTGGAAGCGAACGGATTCATGTTTACTGGATTTGAAGCCTGCTGTTTTCATCCAAGTCTCAACTGAATATGCCGCCTCGGGAGATAGTCCCCTAAATTTTCTCGAGGCCATGGATTCCGTATGAAATGGGTTGTTGGTTGAAGAACCGCTAATGGAATTAATGAGGTTGGTATTTATAGATCCAGGTCGACCTAGAAAACTCCTCCAGGCCTGAGCAATGTTCCAGGGGCTAGCTTTGATGTCTTCAATGTAAAATTGACTTCCAGTGGAGATACCAAACGTTTCGAGAAAGCTTCTTATAGCAGGGTACGTTACAATTTGCGCAACTTCGTCCATTTCCTGAAACTTTGAGTTCACAGCAAAGGTACTTAGTGGCAAACCTGCGTTTGTCGTAAGATTTCCTTGGTCCAAAGCAAGGCCAAATAATATTGGACTCAATGTTGTACCTACCGGGCGTTTCATTTGAAACGATCGGTTGAATTGGCTCTTTTTAAAATTCATTCCACCGATGATTCCGATAGTCTTTCCCGATGTTGCATCAATAGCTAGAATACTTGATTCAAGTCCTCGATTGATGTGTGGTTTCATTAGTTTTTGGAACTGGATCTCCAATTGATTTTGGAAGTTTTTATCTATATGGGTTTCAATTTTAAGGCCTGTTCTGCTAATCCCAGACAATTCGAAGGATTTCTGAAGTTCGTTTTTCACTGATTCTGTGATCCAAGGATATGCTGATTCTGTTTTATGTCTTGCAAAGTTATATCTAGGTTTCAGCAGCAAGCTATTTTTGAACACCTTCTGCGAGATTAGACCTTTTTGACGCATTTGCTCTAGCACATAAGTGCGACGAAGGTTAGCGGCTGAATTGTTGATATGTGGAGCATATCGAGACGGAGCTTGAGGGATCCCGGCAAGGATTGCAGCCTCATTCAATGTTAGAGACGCAGAATTTTTGCCAAAATAGTTTCTGGATGCTGCTTCAATTCCGTAGGAGTTGTTACCAAAATAGATTGAATTTAGCCAGAGCTCAAGAATTTCGTCTTTTGAAATTTTGGATTCCAGTTTGATCGCCAAAATCACCTCTGAAATTTTGCGTTCGAGTGTTCTTTCTCTCTTTAATAGGTGCTGTCTGACTACCTGCTGTGTGATTGTACTGCCGCCTTGCGCTAATCTGTTTTTTGAGAGATTGACTAAAAAGGAACGAAAAATTCCGCTAAAACTAATCCCAATATGGTCGTAAAATTGGATATCTTCCGCTGCTAGAAATGCATTGATAGTATTCTTTGATAAAGATCTAAGTTTGATGGGATATCGAGACTGCTCGGATATGACTCCAAGGGATTGCCCGTGTCTGTCGACAATAGAAGATGGGAGTGCCGCCTGTTGTACTTGATGAATGATTGCAGTTCTGACGTCTTGTGGCAATTTTGCTGATAGGTTTAGGTAAAGATTTACTAAAATGAGCAATGCACCGAAACAAATTACGGATGCAACAATGAGAATTTTTCGCAATGATAAAGTCATGTAATGATTTTATCACGCCTACTGCTCTCCATTGCAGGGCAGGTTTTACCTATATCACTTGCGTATCTTTTTGGGAGGCCAACTCAATTTTCAATAGCATTCAGGAAAACGGGTAGGTAAGAATTACCCCTTCAAGATTTTCCGAAAATTAGCGGCTTTCTCTCTTATCTGTTGGGAAGTCATAGTCCGATGAAAAAGATTCTTGTCGCTCTCTGGATCAGCGTCCTTTGCCTCTGCAACCTTATCAAGTGCATTAGCTGCAGATTCCAAGGCCTCATCTGAAATATCCTTGTACTGTGGGAATCTTTCCAACAATTTAATATAGCGATAAGCACATGCATGCCATATTTCTTGTTTGCAATAAAATCTTGCCACAAATCTCACGCTTTCTGCAATTCTGCGGGTGCCATCTTCTACGAGTTTTGATGCTTGCTTTGAATATTCAGAATTGGGAAATCGAGCAATGAGGTCTTTCCATTGGGTAATGGCTTTTTGGGTATATTCTTGCTCTCGACTAACGACCTCGGGTGCGTCCTGCCAATAGCTTTCTCCAACTCTAAACATAGCAAAATCAACTTTAGGATGTTTAGGATGGAGTTTTACAAAGGTATCGTAAGTTGCCGCAGCTTCTTGGAAGCGATCTAATTTGAATTGACTGTCTGCAATCAGTAGCTCAGCTTCTGGAGTAAATTGGCTGTAAGGGAAGCGACTCTTAAACTCACTTAATCTCTTTATGCCGTCTTCGTAACGCCCACTATCAAAAGGCTCCTTAGCTATTGCAAATGATTTTTTGGCATCAGTTGGATCAAATTCTTTCTCCGCACAAGAATTTATAAAAATGGTCACAATCATTGCAAAAAGATAAAACATTTTTAGAAAGTAATTCATTTTTTTACGATTCCTTGAGTCGAACGAATCCGATGTCATCACCAGCGGCCTGGAAATAATGTAGACTAAGTTTAGGAATATCGTAAGTGCTAATTCCGGGTGCAAAAGCCACCTAAAAGACACGCGGTATATATTTTAGGCAATTGTTTTGCCTCTAAAACAAAGAAAACCAGGTAGAGCTTTTTTGGCTTCCTGGTTTTAGGTTGTTGGCCGGACGTTAACTATTTTGCTGCCGATCAAATTTTGCAATCGCCAATAGTTGCTTCAATAATAAGGGATTTTTCTTTACTGAGCCCAACAGACAGATTGGTAATCTTTTTGCGCTCTCGTTTTGCGATCCATGAAAAATCAAAACCTATGATTTTTCCTTCTCCACATCCCAAGGTCGGCAAGGTATTTCCCTTGGCTCCATCTGATGAAAGCTCAATTTTTTCTTCTGTCAAATCAACCTTTGCCGTTGATGCCATTGTTTTTCTGACAGCACCTAAACTAGAACTTCCGATTTTTAATTCTGAGTTAATATCTAAACTAGCTCCTAAATCCTTACTTGCTACGACGGCCGTTTGAGCTCTGACGTCGACAATCTTTTGCGTTTTTGAAGGATTTATGTTGATTCGTACTGCGCACTCTCGAGCAAATTGCTCAACTTCTTTAGGGGCTGTGTCACCAGCAAGTTCGAAACCAGAAAAGCTAAACTTGACTCGATGAACATTAGGTCGAGCTGGATCTTGAGGTAGTGATTCCATTTTCACGTTGCCTGGAAGGTCAGCCTTAGCTTTACATCCCGAACCCAAAGCAAACCAATCATTCAAAACTGGCTTTTCAGCTGCAAGCCCGTTTGCTGCGGCCAGCAAAGATCCTAGCAGCACAGTTTTAATAAACGTCTTTGCAATTGGATTTTGAATACTTTGCATAAATACCGTCCTTCTTAGCAGATCAACGTGTCAAAGAGTCAATTCAGTTTCCAGCTCAACCCGAATGTTTGACTAACTTACAATTGGCACTGGACTGGACCAGCTACGATTTCCCATTTAAGATCAAGGCCGTCAACAAACATAATTAAATCTTCGCTTGCATGGTCTTTTTGTCCAGAAATGGCAAAGTTAGCTTGGTAGAGACCTTGTGGAGCTCTGCGAGGAGCACACCATCCTTGGTACCAAGTTGGAGTTGTTCTTACAGAGAACAAGTCTTGACGTGAGTTTACAAGCAAAGGCTCGTTAATTGATCGGCCGTAAGGCAAATCGATGGTGTAAGGACTGACAGGGAACCCGAAGAATGTCGAACGAGTAGCGACGCTTCCACGAGTTCTCGCGGTTTTTGTGACACCATAACTGATTCTTTGGGTTAGCTCGCCGATGTAAACTCCAGGAGCAACTCGAGCTGGAACACGGACTGTACAGTTAGAGCGTGCAGCTAATGTTGAAGAGGAGTTTCCTGGTAAGTTCACGCCTAAGTTTGAGAATACGACAGATAAATCGTTACCATTTTCAAGAACGAATGCATCTACATCCTTTACGCAGCCTTGGCCAGCTAAAGCGGCTCTTGCTGCATCCCATTTAACGGATTGTTGAGAATAGGCCGCTGCAGATAGCAACGATGCCCAAACTGCCAAACCTAATTTTGATGATAACTTCATACTCCGTCCTCCAATAACATTGTTGTTTCAAGCAATCGCAACCATCGATTGGCTTGTTATAGCTTCGGATGCATCTTACGTGCCAAGCTCTACCAGGAAATTTTTGGCAATGTAAGGGCTGATTTGGGGCCCTTTGCAATCAAAAGTGTGCAATATTGACCTACTTGCATGGGACCTCTAGTATACAAATGAATGTTATCTTGGTTTACTTTTGTTACCGATTCAAGAGTCGCGATTCTTTTATAGGCATGATACCTTTAGATCAACTTTTGGCTTCTAATTAACTATGTCCTCAAGTAATGAGATAACTTTGGAGAATTTGCAATGCAATTGCCCTCATGCATGGTGAAAGTTTTAAAGAACACTTTATTTTTTTTCACGTTCTTTTCCCCTGTCCTCTCTGCATCGGACTATTCGGAGCATTGGATAACAAAGAACATTGACATTGAATTGACAGCCGCAAAGGCCGTTGGTAAGCCAGCAATCATTTACTGGGGTGCAGAATGGTGTCCACCTTGCAATGCTATGAAAGCTGAAGTTTTTGGTAGCCCCGAATTTTTGAAGGCGACGTCTTCAATGCTGAGAATTATGATTGATGGTGATGGAAAAGATGCTCAAAAATGGTCTGATCACTTTAAAGCAACAGGTTATCCAACTATAATTTTGTTAAATAGTAGTTCAGAACAAATTCTGAGGTTTGTTGGATTTGTTCCCAAGGAAACGGTTTTGGCTGCGATAGAAACGGTTAGCCAATCCCAAATTTCCGTTTTTAAATTGTTGGAAGCGATTTCTAAAGGAGAGCAGATTAACGATGCTCAGTTAAGAGTTCTTGCGCTAAGCGATTGGGGGTCAAATAAAGACGAACTGATTAATGGCAAGGAAACTTTAGACATTGCGCTGACAGTCTTTCAAAAACTGCCGGAAACTGCTTCAATTGAAAAATCTCAGATTTCACAATTTATTTTGTATAAGGCGTCAATATCAGAGAAGATCAGCAATGCACTCAAGAGTGACCTTGAGAAAAAGTATCCCGATTTGGTCAAGGCACTTGTTGCATCCGAATCTGCGAAGCGAAATTCAATTCCTTTTTTTGCTTCTTCCGGAGAGATAATAAAGGCATTTATTGGAAAAGATGTGCCATTGGCCGAGCAAAAGATGCGGGTCGCTGTTTGGCAAGAAGCAGTATTTTCTGTAGAAAGCGCTATGGATGATTCTTTAACCGACGCTGTGAATTTTACATCAGCTAAGGCTATTATACAGAAGTTTCAACCTAATAATCCTGTTGTCATTAAGAAAATCAAAACTGAACTGGACGTATTGAGTAAACAAATGCAGAAAGTGAAGGATCAGTTTTTATTGACGAGTTTGGTGCCGTCCTTGGCTGATGCCTACGAGTCGATTGGTGAGATTGAAACTGCAAAAAGATTACTTCGAACTACTGCCAAAAGGTCTAATGTTCCAAATTATTTCCTCGGGCACCTAGCCTATTTTGTAGAACAAGGTGGCAATATTAATGAATCAGTAAGAATTCGCGAGGAGGCCGTTAGGGTTGCGCGAGGTCATTCTACCAAAATCCAATGGACTTGGAGTTATGTTAAAGCAATTCAAAAGTCGACGTTGCCTAGAAAAGATGTTTTGACTGACAATGCTTTGATTAGTTTAGTAGAGATAGCGTTATCCGAACCAGATGGTTTTGATGGTCGAAATTCTCGCTATCTAGAACAAGCTCAGGCCTTGATGATCACGCGTGTCAAGGATAGCGGAAAGTTGGCAAAATTTGTAACCCGGTCGCGACCATTTTGCGACGATTCGAACAGGAAATTTAAAAGCGACAATTTTGATTCAAAATGTAAGAGCTTTTTCGAAAAAATTGCCATACCTGCAGATTCAAAGATTTCAAAAAAGCAGACTCAGCCCTCTGAAGGTTAAGAGCCTTTCTCTGAGCGGGTTCCGATTGGGCAAACTAGAAAAGTTGCCATTTAGTTCAATATAAATAGCCTTCGATATCTAATTTTTGATCCTTTCTCTTGTATTTCTTGCTTATTCGCCGATAACTTGAGAGGTACAACGAGTGGCAAGGGCCCTTTGGGCGCCTTGATTGCCAATTGATGGATGTCTTATTGCAGCGTGGGGTGTGTTTTGCTCGGAGCTCGGGTCAAAACTTATCAAAAAAAGGACCACCAGGTTTGGAACGACCTACCTCGGTATGGCCGTAAACTCCTTTGGTTGGCAATTGCTATCTCAGCGTGCATCCATATTCTCAGTATCATGGGAACATTTCATTTTGGTGACTACCAAAATCGGATTCACGACCCCGCAGCTCAGCAGGTTCGCCTTAAAATTAATTCAGTTTCGACTCCCTCAAAAACAGATCTAGAAGGAAAAAAGGTACTAGAAACTCCTCAAATAGAAACAAAGGCACCAAGAACTGCAGATTATGTCGGCCCAAAGGATCATGCGACAGATCGAGAGACAAAATTAAAGAAGCAGTTACTAAATGAAGACTTGGCCAAAGATGCTGGAAAGAAAGGAAAGGAAAACGCTGACTCCGATGTTAAGTCAGCTCCTGTCCCCAAACAAATGATTTCCGGTCCTGGAACTCTTCTAATCCCAGGAACCACGACGGCCCCGCGAAATAACTATGAAAGGCTTTTGCCTAATCGTGTGGCAGATGTGTTTGGAAGCCCGAATGCCGGTCATACAGAATATATCGACAAGGACATTCCTGAGGGCGATAAGATCGATATGAATACGACTTCGTTTAGGTATATCAGCTACTTTACTGGTATGAGAAAAGCCATTGAAATGGTTTGGATTTATCCGAAAGAAGCGGTTGAACGGGGTCTTCAGGGTCAAGTTCAGTTGGAGTTGGTTATTGAGAAAGATGGAAAAGTAAGTCGAGTTCGTGTAGTCAATTCTTCTGGATATGCAGTACTTGATGACAATATGATAAAAACAATAAAGTTAGCGTCACCATTTGCTCCTTTACCAAAGGGGTGGAACAAAGATCGAATTCAAGTAACAGGGGCGTTTCATTATCTTTTGAGCTACGGAGCTCACTGAATTTAGCCTTGTATTATTAGATGTTTGCTTCATTGATCTAGATCGCTCTCCAGTTATCATGTAACCTGGTAAAGCAGCCCCTGATTCTATATTGGATTTTGAAATGAGGTTATTCGAGGAGTTCCTTGGTTAACTTAGCCAAGCTACTTGGATTTAGGCGGCCCAGGCGATCTATGAATTGTTCCGAGCGGATTCAGATAAAAGTTATTCATTAAAATCTTGCCTTTGGAGTCTTTGTGGAAATGAAAATAAAGGCAAATCACCAATTAAGAGTTTTGCTAGCTATTTTATTGATAAGCTTGGCAGTCATGTCCTGTGCGACCTCCAATAAGATTGTCGAACGTGACATCAGTGCTGAAACTTCCAATGTGGGGTTACCTTCAGATGTACCTGTGAATGTGTCGCTCATTGAGGATAAAGATCCTGAAATAGACCTGGGTATGTCGTTAGACCCGGAAGCCGAAGCTGAGATCGACATTGTAGATGACGCCGAGTTTTGCAAGGATAATATTTATGCAAAGTATCTGCGTGATCAGTATTTGCAGAATAATAAAAAGGCTCAGCGACCTGAATCTGCATATAAACCTTCAAAAAAAAATCATCGACGTCGAGTTGCAACTCGCTCCCCATATGATGCGAGGGAGGTAGAAGCACTCTATTATGCGCGATCAAGACTATTGGGCGATACGGTACCTTATTTCGGTGCAATTCCTGTCGTCACAAATCCTAGAGTCGAGCACTGGGTGCGATTTTTTAAGAATAATGGACGCAACTCCTTTTTGAAATGGTTGGTTCGCGGGGAATCTGTCAAGAACGTCGTTTTACCTCTACTGAAGTCAGAGGGAATGCCACCTGAGTTTATCTTTTTGTCTATGGTCGAGTCAGGATTTTCAAATAGTGCTTATAGCCGTGCACGAGCTACCGGACCTTGGCAGTTTATGCCTGGAACTGCGAAGCTTTACGGGTTGCAGATGAACATGTGGGTGGATGAACGCAGAGACCCTGCTAAATCCACTCAGGCTGCCGCTAGGCTGCTACGGGACTTGTATCAAGAATTCGGAGATTGGTATTTAGCGATGGCCGCTTATAATGCTGGACCTGGTCGAATTCGAAGTGCCATACGTCGGACTGGGTCTAGAGATTTCTGGGTTCTCGCAGATTCAGCTTATCTGCCAGCAGAAACAAAAAATTATGTGCCCAAGGTTTTGGCTGCACTCATGTTAGCAAACAATCCCCAGGGCCATGGATTTGATGTCATAGGCGATCCCTTGGACGTACTCCCGACTCACCAAATTGAAATTAGACAGCCAGTTGCAGTGAGTCAGATATCAGAAAAATTGCAAATTCCAGAAAGACTTTTGCGGCATTGGAATCCCGAGATTGTTAACGCGATAACACCGCCTGGAAAAAGAGGAAGTCCGTATCTATTGCGGATTAAAGCTGAATTGAATGACCAATGGAACCGAATTGAAGATTCGTTGGCGTATTTAGAGATCAAAGATGTGTTTTCTCATAAGATTCGAAAAGGTGACACTCTTGCATCAATAGCTGCACGCTATAGGATAGG
>JAPLFV010000298.1:9498-19481 GCA_026390495.1 Pseudomonadota bacterium
AAAGTTGAAAATTGGGGCAGAGGTTTCGGTTCCTACCATGTTCTTTGAGAGCAAATCAAAGTCATCGAGGTCTACACAGCAAAGTCGAAAATCTGGATCTGCTGGATGATTGAAAGGGCCTAAATCATGCCTGAATGTTTTTGAAACTGTTTCATGTCGGCAATGTCCTAATCCCATTTGATGATTTATTTATCTCCTGTGATGACATTGGTTGCATAGGTTCATACATTCTATGTGTTCCTTCTTGCATCAAGTGCCTTGCACTGCTAACCTCAAGATAACGCAATGTTTTCTGAATAATTAATGAGAAGAAATGATCCCTTTGTTCATTCCTTTTCTTTAGAACAGGACTTTGGGTCATCAACAAAAGCCAATAGACGCCATTGCTTGGATGTAAAAGGGTGCTGCGATTCAAATCATGGTGTTGATTGGAAGATAGGAAGTCAATTATTTCGTAAAAATATTTTAATTAAACATTAGAATTTTAGAACTATCGTTGAGTATTAATTTTGAGGAGCAATTTATGAAAATTTTGGTATTAGTGAAGCAAACTCCGGACACTGCAACAAAAGTGAAGATTTCCGCTGACAGTAAATCCATCGACCAGACCGACACTAAATTCATTATCAATCCTTACGATGAATTTGCTATTGAAGAAGCTTTGAAATTGAAGACTAAGATTGGTACCGGTGAAGTTGTTGTTGCAAGCTTTGGTGATGAATCTGCGAAAGAGTTTATCGTCAAAGGATTAGCAATGGGCGGCGATCGTGGACTTTGGATTTCAAACGCGGGCTTTGAAAACGCAGATGGATTGGTCGTCTCAAAGATTATTGCCGCGGCTATCAAGGCTGAAAACGCAAATATTGTATTTTGTGGAAAGCAGGCCATAGATGATGACAATATGCATGTTCAAACAATGACGGCTGAATTGTTAGGATGGCCTCATGTGAACGTTATTACAAAATTTGATATTAATGGCACAGTTGCCCGAGTGGAGCGCGAAGTTGAAGGTGGTCAAGTTGAAATTTACGATGTGCAACTTCCAGCCATTTTTGGTGCCCATAAATCCTTAAATACACCAAGGTATGCATCTTTGCCTGGAATTAGAAATGCAAGTAAAAAACCTTTTGATTCCAAGAAGCCTGCTGATTACGGAGTGTCATCTATGGCACCTAAGACGACGATTAAAGGTTTTAAATATCCGCCTGAAAAACCTAAAGGTAAATTGTTTCAAGGAGAACCTGTCGATGTGATGGTTGATAAAGTAGTTAAGTTGTTGCGCGAAGAAGCAAAAGCTCTTTAGTGGTTATTGAAGCAGTAAATCGACAAATTTTTGAAGTTACACATTAAATGAGGGACACAAATGAAAGTATTAGTCTTTGTAGAGCAACGAGATAATAAAATTAAGTCGTCAGCCTTTGAGGCTTTAACTGTCGCATCAAAATTGGCCGGTGCTCCTGAAAATGTTGCTGCGGTGATTGTAGGTAGTGGTGTTAGTGGTCTTTGTGGGCAACTGGCAGGGTGGGGAGCAGACACCATATATTCCGTTGAATCCGGTGATCTTGCAAATTTTAACGCGATGACCTACACAGCAGCTGTCGAGTCAGCGGTTAAAGGTTTTGGTGCTCAAGTTGTACTGGGAGTTGCATCTCCAATGGGTCGAGATCTTTTTCCTCGCTTGGCAGCGAGAATGGATGGTGGAATACTCACTGATTTAGTTCAGATTGAGGCTTCAGGCAGCGAAATTACTGGCGTGAAACCGATGTATTCAGGAAAAGTGCTTGCTGATGTTTCAACTGCAGGGGCAGCGGTGAATTTTGTGACGATTCGACAAAATGTGATTCCAGCGAATAAATCAAATACGGGCGCTGCAAAAGCCGTAACATTGCCTGCTCCGACACCTGATGCAAGATTGAAGACTATTGAGATAAAAAAAGGTAAGAGTTCCAAACCAGATTTGACCGAAGCAGTGATGATTATTTCAGGCGGCCGAGCGATGGGAAATGCCGACAACTTTAAGATTTTACATGAATGTGCTGATGTCATTGGAGCTACGGTGGGTGCTAGTCGTGCTGCCGTCGATAGCGGTTACGCAACGCATGATATGCAGGTAGGCCAAACTGGAAAGATGGTAAACCCTACGTTATATATTGCCTGCGGAATTTCTGGTTCAATACAGCATATGGCAGGTATGAGAACTTCCAAAACTATTGTAGCCATCAATACAGATAAAGATGCTCCGATTTTTGGCGTTGCATCCTACGGCATCGTGGCGGATTTGTTTCAGGCAGTTCCTATTTTGACCCAGAAATTGAAAGAACTATTGAAATAGCATTAAAGTTCAATTGACAGGCCCACAAGTAGAGCCTGTTCGGAGTTTCCTGAACGACGATTCAGCGAGCGCCGAACAGGCTCTATGAAGAAAAAACGTCTTTGAACTCATTTGATTGTTTTATCTGCTCTGCGGGGCCACTCTCTACGAGGCGCCCTTCCTTTAATATCAAAACTTCATCACTGTTCATTGCTGCCTGTAGCCTATGTGCAATCATGATGACACATGCGCCTTGATTTGCAAGTTCTCTAATCATTTGCAAAACGGCAGCTTCTGTTCCAGGGTCCAATGCACTGGTTCCTTCGTCAATAAGAACAAATGGACTTTGATGATATGCAAGTCTAGCTAAAAACAATCTTTGAAGTTGACCTCCAGATAGGTGAAGGTTGTCTCCCCCCAATTCCGTATCTAAGCCCTTGGTGAGACGAGCTGATTCCAAATATAGGTTTGCAGCCTCCAAAGATTTAGCAACATGGGCCATCTGTGCAGTTTGATCTGGATAGGCAACATTGAGTGCGATTGAAGTTGGTATGACGCCCAGATGTTGAGGGACGTAAGAAATGAGGTGGTTTTGGGCCTGTGGATATTTATCCTGTCTTTCGCGTTTCAATGTTCGAGAAATTGTTAAACTTGCGCGGCCTGCCATCGGTGATTTCAGTCCTAAAATGAAATTCATAATCGACGATTTACCCGCTCCTGATTTTCCTACTAAGCAATAGATTTTCCCACCTTCAAAGGTAAAACTGAAATTGTCTACCGCCAATTTATCCCGATTGTATTCGACAGAGAGGTTGTCAATTTTGAGTGTATTTGAGTGACCTTCTTGAATCTCACTAAAGAGATTTTGCGGATTTGATGTCGTTTGATGATCAAGTGCTTGCAGAAGATCTACTATTCTTTGTCCCGCAACCTTTCCTTCCTGATTTGAATTGAAGTATTTACCTAGTTTTGAGGCCGATTGACCAAATTGCCCAAGGCCTGCAAAAAACGACATCACAATTGTGCCTGTGACTATCTGCTGCTGGATATCTTGTAGTGCAAGAATCATTGCAATGGCCATCGCCACAATTCCGAAAAATTCTATGGCCGGAGAGGTGGTGGCTTTCGTCTTAGCTGCTTTCAATTGCCTTGCGAATAGTAATGATGAATGCCGTCGTAAGTTCTCAATCTCTAATTCTTCAGTTTTGAAATGTTTTATTGTTTCCAACCCAAGCAATCTTTGTTGAATCCATTCTGTAAGGGAAGAATTGTCTTGGAGAGCTTTCGCGGCACGCCGTCGGATTTTTTTACCAAGGCGTGAAATCACAATTAATATGGGAGCAAGGCAAATGAAGAAAATGAAAAATAAGCGAGGCGACAATGCAAGCAACGTTGTCGTTAAAAAGGCAATTTGAAAACCTTCCCTCGGTAAGCCTCCGTAATAATGTACAACAAAATCTTTGAAGTTTTTAATGTCGAGGGAAATTGTACTTCCAATTTTCTCTTCTACATCTGAAAAATGCCTTTGGACTCTCTTCTCAGCTGTCACTGTAACAAATTGATCGATAACGGATTTTCTCAGATGGAATGCTATTTTTTCGCCGATTAATTCCCAAATATACCATTGAAAAAACAAGGCAATAGCTTTGACTGAGGCGACAATTAAAAGTAGTCGAGGAAGTAGATTCAAAAAATCGTTTCGAGAAAAAGTGGCTGGTACCTTGAGATGTAAGAATAAGTGAGAAAAATTTGTCCCAACGATTTCTTTTAGATTGATATCGCTTGTGGACTGCGTCGTTAATAACTCAAGAGTAGGTCCCAAAAGGAGGCTCACTAATCCGGACGAGGCGCCCAATACAATTGCAAAGGTGTAGGCCAAGGCAATTTGAACGCGATAAGGCGCAATATACTGGTTTATGAGCTCACGGTGATTTTTTGGAGATGTATTCATTGGCAATTCGAAAGCAAAATGCGAAGAGGGGGACTTGAACCCCCAAGCCTCTCAGCACTGGCTTCTGAGACCAGCGTGTCTACCAATTCCACCATCTTCGCACGAACTAAGACAAAGTTATCCCAGGTCTGAAATGTTTTCTATAATTTTATGAATCAGACCGTATTCCAATGCCTCTCCTGCATTCATCCAATAGTCTCGTGTTGTATCTTTTTCGACCTTAGGTAAGGGTTGTCCACACTCTTTTGCGAGTAATTCATTGATCTTCTGGCGTGTTTTTAGAATTTCGCGGGCGTGAATTTCCAAGTCGGAGGCTTGGCCGTAGATTTGGCCAGGAATTAAAGGCTGGTGAATCAAAAATTTACAGTTTGGCATTGTAAGCCTATTTTGCTTTTTTGCTGCGATGTTAATGATAGTAGCGATACTTGCACAAAGACCAGTGTTGATAATTTTAACCTCGCTTTTCAAAAAGCGAATAGTATCGTAAATGGCAAAACCGCTATTGACTTCACCTCCTGGACTATTGAGATAAAAATAGATTGGTGCACCAGGCTTATCTAACTCTAGTGTTAAGAGTTGATTGATAACCCGTTTAGCGACCGCTGAATTTATTCCTTCGCTTACAAAAATTGTTCTCCGATCCAGTAAGCGTTGTTCGGTCAATTGTTGCGCCATTTGGTCAAGTCCAACGTGATTTGTGATTTCCATTTTAAAACCTTTCTTATGTTTAGATTGTTAGTCTCTATATATTTATGATTTGTTTGTACTCGACTGATATCCCTCTATGATAGCTTAGATGGCTGTAACAGCCAATCTCCTTGTCCATTTTTGGATTATATTTCCTCCCAATTTGTGGAAGTTGATTCTTCGTCGCTCAACTTGGCATCAATCCGCGGTATTTTTAGAACAAAGGTTGTGTGTGGGGAGACTTTATCATGATAGAGATCTCCACCAATATCTCGAATGATGGCACGTGATACATGGAGCCCAAGACCATTTCCGAGCTTGTCTGATTTAGTCGTGAAGAATCTGTCAAACATTTGGTCGGCGATCGGGTCGGGTATGCCATGACCGCTATCCACAACATGGATCGTCACCCAGTCATGGTCTAATGCGACATGAATTTCAATCCATTTTTCATGCAGACTTTGTACTGCGTCAAAGGCATTGAATACCAAGTTAAACATTATCTGGGTTAAACTTTGTGGAGTTGTCTGGACGGTTATGTCGTCGGAAATTTCTGGGAACTGGATGTTAACTTTGTCAACAACTGCAGTGCTAGATAGCAGCTCTCTGAGTTCTGTTATAACTTGCTTAACATGTCCATGATCATGAATAGATCGTCCAGATTGACCCGTTAAAGACCTTGCAGAGGAGGAAATCTTCCCAATTTTTTTCAAGGACATGTCTATGCTCTTTAGATTTTCCAGGAATTGGGGTGATTTTTTGGCATCTGAAGCTAGGGATAGATGAATCATCTTTAAGTTTTCGTGTATATCTTCAATGGGAGCCTCGAGTGCGGCTAGCATTTTTGATGCGACCATACCCGTCGTTACCAGTAGACCTACGTCTTGAATGAGATGACGTTGAAGTTGGCTACTTTGATTTAAGGTCAGCGATTCAAATTTGGTATTGGAGCTATAGAGGCAGAATCCAATCGGCTGGTTGGTTAGCTCACTTTGAATTTTGATCAATTGACACCGAGATATACTCTCGTTGGATAGGTTTGCATGTTTACTCAAATACTTGAGATTTCCGGTCCATATTCTTTGATCATGGAAAGCTAACTCATTTATTGCAGAGGTCAATTTACCACTGCTTTCTTCATCTAATAAATCAAAGTATGTTGGACGTCTCGTTTCCATGGGCAAGTCTAAAGTCTGTCTAGATTTCGTATTTAGATATTCGACTTCACCATTGATATTGAAAACAATCACCATGTCATTCATGAATTCCAAAACTTGATGGGCGCTTAGCGACTGTTGAGATGCCGAATATGTGTGACTAACATCCTCTACATAGGTCAGATAGAGGTTGTCATTTCCTGCTTGGCCTTGATCTAAAAATTTAATATGCCAAGATTTCTCTGTGCTTTGATTGTGAAGGACGACCGAGTTGTGATTGGGTTGATGGTCCACCATGTTAGTAAACATTTTGTGAATTTGCTCAATGGATGAGTGCTGCAACATGGACTGAAACATTTTCTCGAAGGTATGATTGGGCGTTAAACCCAAAAATTTGGTCAGCTTTTCTGATTCGGAATGAACCTTGACTGACTTTGATATAGTCTCAAGATCAGATGCGAGGACCATGCAGTCTAGTGAAGAGCGAGCCCGAATTAGCTTTTTTGCCTTTTGCATTGGAATAGACAGAATGCAAACGGGAATGGGACAGTGTTCGATACTTGGTAAGCTTTTTCCCCACGAATCGATTCTGTCTAAATTCAGTTTTTTCAATGAGCCCATGTCAACCTCAAAAGTCTATCTATTCCTTTATTTTGCAGGGCACTCATCGGAGTCAGTGTGTATTTCATGAGCCGCTAGGTAGGCTTAATTTTGGTCAATTGACCAAAATTGCTTCATTCCCGATTGGGTTCTAGTGTGTTGGGACCTGTGGAAGAATTTTTTCAAAAGCACGTCCGCCAATGGATCAAGCGAATATATATGGTGTTGATAATAAATTTGATACACCACAGGTAGTGTTTGAGCCTTGACATGGGCAGGGGGTAGTCGTTAGGCTTGGGGTGAGCTTAATTTAAAAACTTTTTTTAAACATCCTCGATCCAATGGAAGGTACTGAGCATGGCAAGTCTTAATCTAAATTCTAAAAATGAAGAAAATGAATGCGCGAGTTTAGAATCATCAAATTTGAACCTAGAGTCCAATATTAATGTTTCATTTCAATCGAATGCTGAGGCACGTCAAGATCGTCGCAAAGCAAAAGAAAAAGCATTGGTGGAGATTCAACATTTTGCAGGTCTTATTTTTGAAGATCCTGAAAATGGAAAAATTGCTGCTCGGAAATTGTCTGAATGGATATCTCGCGAGGTATCGGAACAGGGAATCGATAAGTTTTCAACGAGTGTATTGACAGGCCATCGTTTGGGTCTTGTCAATGACAGATTACGTGACTTTGTGAACGCTAATCAGGATATTCTCAACGTCGCGATTCAGACAGAGCAAGATCAACGATTTGAGTATTTTGGATTAAGGACTATTTTTGATCGTTATTTATTGAAAGATCCTCAAACACGCGATGTTATTGAGACACCACAACAGTTTTTCATGCGCGTTGCATGTGCATTGAGTCAAAATGCTACTGAGGCCATTGAACTGTACGGGATGTATTCGTCTTTTGAATTCATGTCAAGTTCACCAACCCTTTTCAATTCGGGAACAAGGCATGAACAACTTTCGAGTTGTTTCCTACTTGATTCACCAGATGATAGTTTGATTAGCATTTATGATAAATACAAAGATGCTGCGTTGCTTTCGAAATTTTCAGGTGGAATTGGCCTCTCGTTTTCCAGAGTGCGAAGCCGTGGCTCACTAATTAAGTCTACGAACGGTTACAGTAATGGAGTCGTTCCTTGGTTAAAAACTTTGGATTCTTCAGTTGCCGCAGTGAATCAAGGTGGGAAAAGAAAGGGCGCATGTTGTGTGTATTTGGAATCATGGCATGCTGATATCGAGGAATTTCTTGAATTGAGAGACAATACCGGTGATGAGCAAAGACGAACTCACAATATAAACATCGCAAACTGGGTCAATGACCTTTTCATGAAGCGAGTTTCAAAAGATGAACAATGGAGTTTGTTTGATCCGAAGGTTGTTCCAGAGTTAGTCGATTTATATGGTCTTGAGTTTGAAGCCGCTTACCTGCTCGCGGAGCGATCAGGTAAATTTGCAAAGCAGGTGAAGGCTAGAGAGATCTTTATGCCAGGATGATGAAAACTCTTGCTCAAACTGGAAACGGCTGGATCACATTTAAGGACAGCTCAAACTTAAAGTGCAACCAGACGGCATTACCAGGTCGAACAGTGCATCTTTCCAATTTATGCACAGAAATCATTGAAGTGACCAATAGCGAAGAAACAGCTGTATGTAACCTAGGATCACTTAACTTGGCAGCCTACGTCAGAGAGAATAAATCCTTTGATTGGAATAAATTGAGACATAACGCTAAAATTGCGGTCAGACACTTGGATCGTGTGATTGATCTAAATTTTTATCCGATTGCTTCAACAAAAACTAGCAACGCTAAATGGCGGCCGATTGGACTTGGCGTCATGGGGCTGCAAGACGTATTTTTCATGATGGGCTGGGCATTTGACTCCGTCGAAGCTCGCAAATTCAATGCCCAAGTGCAAGAGGAAATATATTTCGCGGCCCTGTCTTCTAGCTGTGACATTGCCGAGAAATTGGGCGCTCATCCAAATTTTCATGAAACAAGACTGGCAAAAGGCGAACTGCAGTTTGATAGCTGGGGTGTAAAGCCAACTGATGAGAATAAATGGAATGAGTTGCGTGAACGAATTGCAAAATTTGGCGTTCGAAACAGTCTCTTGATTGCTATTGCGCCGACGGCAACAATTGGATCGATTGTAGGTAGTTTTGAGTGTATCGAGCCTCAGGTCAGCAATCTCTTTAAAAGAGAAACTCTTTCTGGTGAATTCTTGCAGGTTAATAAGTATTTGGTTCAGGAATTGAAAGGTCGAGGCCTTTGGAATGATGCCATTAGAACTAAAATTAAAATGGCTGAAGGTAGTGTCCAATCAATCGAAGAGATGCCTCAAGATCTAAAGGATGTCTATAGAACAGCTTGGGAGGTTCCCATGAGAAGTTTGATTGACATGGCAGCTGATCGCGGCGCTTTTATCGATCAAAGCCAATCTCTAAACCTATTTGTCGAGAGTCCTAATATCGGTGTTCTCTCATCGATGTATATGTATGCATGGCAGAAGGGATTGAAAACTACTTATTATTTGCGAAGTCGACCTGCAACAAAGATAGCGAAAGTCAACGTGGCTAAATCAACACCAATGGATGCATCGCGTCCTATTTTTACAGACCAGGAAGCTGTTTCCTGCTCTCTTGAAAACCCAGAAGCTTGTGAGGCATGTCAGTAATGGATTCTAACCAGCCATCTTCAATTTTAAGTCCCGGATTTAATCTCACTTTGCGGCCGATGAAATATCCTCAATTTTTTGAGATGTACAAGAATGCGATTAAAAACACCTGGACGGTTGATGAGGTCGACTTTTCCACAGATCTTCAAGATTTGTCCCAGAAAATGGGTGAAGGCGATAGGCATTTGATCCATCGGCTGGTAGCCTTTTTTGCGACTGGTGATTCCATTGTGTCCAATAATTTGGTTTTAAACCTTTACAAACATATTAATGCTCCAGAAGCCAGAATGTATTTGTCTCGTCAACTTTACGAAGAAGCGTTGCATGTTCAGTTTTATCTGACTTTGCTTGATACCTATGTGCCAGACCATGAAGAGAGATCACGAGCATTTTCTGCGGTTGAAAACATTCCTTCGATTCGTGCGAAGGCCCAGTTTTGCCAAAAATGGATCGACAGCATCAATGACCTGCAAAGTCTTAACACTCGTGAGGATCGTCAGCAGTTCTTGTTAAATTTGATTTGTTTTGCGGGCTGTATTGAAGGACTATTTTTCTTTGCAGCATTTGCCTACGTCTACTATTTGCGAAACCGT
>JAPLFV010000401.1 GCA_026390495.1 Pseudomonadota bacterium
ATCTACTTGCGGGCATACCAGATTCCTTTCTTCATGGTTCATTAGTTTTTGTTGTTACTAACCAATGTACCTGAAAAAGTTTCTGACTATGCCTTTGCTTATTTTAGAGGCGGATTACCCACCATGGAATGACAAGAACCAAAATTACTTTGATGGTTAACAAATGGTTAACATCAAATGTTCAGAAAAGATTTTCTAAGTGTTATTCTTCGCCCCAGAAGGATCTGCCGCCGCATTTAAGAATCACCTGCAACACTGCATCCGGATTTTTTGTACTGAACTCCAAAATTTCAGATGTCTCTGCGTTTCGAGGTCCACAATTTAAAGAGGCGGTAGACAGCCACGTTTTCCCAGGATAACCACAATTCACAGTCAATCTGGGGACATAAATGAATTTTTGATCCCCACCTAGCTCAAGCTCCCAAGTGCCTCCGCCTACTGGATTCACGCCCCCTTCAGGGTCATAACTGAAATCGCATTTTAGTCCGTCAGCAAACCGATAACCGGTCTGAACCAGCTTTGATAGTTTACTCGGTCGGAACTCTTTCAAATTTCGATAACTAGGTTTCCTTCCAGCCGAATTATCCAAAATGGTTACCCAGGGTCCACTAAAGGACTGGGCAAAAATGGATTCCGAAAAAGCTAATGATAACAAGAAGAAGACTAACTTCATGTATGAGCTCCCTATACCTAATGGGTGCCCATTTCTATACTATATTTCATTAAAAATCAATATTTTTAATTAAAAGTATAAAAAACTATAGAATCATTGTGATTTACATAGCCGCAATCCGACACTTTTTGGCGCCGCAGAAGAAGGCAAAACACTAAAGACTGCGGCTGTTTCAGCAATCTTATTTGGCAATAAATGAAGGTATAACATAGTGGTCTTCATATCCTTGTGCCCAAGAATTTTGCTCACTGTCACTAAGTCTACTCCTTGGTCAATCATCAGTGTTGCAGCGGTATGTCTGAGGTCGTGAAAACGAATCGCTCTGGTCCCGGACTCTTTCAAGTCCTTTAAAAAATATTGCCGCCTAAACACTTCATGACAAATCGGGTCACCTGTATCGGGATGACAAAAGATCGTACCCAATTTTGAGACAGCGCAGCTGGTCTGGCAAACTTCCGTCAGAACTTGTTTAAGTCCAGTATTGCAAGGAACATTTCGGGGTTCCTTTCCTTTTGTTGGCCTCATTCTTCCAACTGTACGATCATACTGATGATCAATGTACAGCACACGTCCACCTGACTTTAAGTTCGTGGCTAAAAGCCCCCAAATTTCACCTGACCGCATACCAGTGTTTAACGCCAGAACGTATACCGCATAAACCCACCTGTTAGGATTTCCTTGCGGGTACTTTTGGTTCGCAAATGAAAGGAATGCCTCTGCTTCCCAACGCTCCCAAAATTCGATATTTTCTCGAAGAGTTTTGAGCATTTCAAAACCAGCGGATGGATTTTCAACAATACGTTTGGTTCTGAACGAGTTTCGCAATATAGCCTTGATCGTTTGGACCTTATGATTCACGGTTTGGTTTTGCAAACCACGTTCCAGTTGGTCTGCCTGAAAATCGGCAAGAAGCCCGTGATTGAATCGCTCTGGCTTCAATTTCCCTAGCTTTGGAAGAATCTCGACCAGTATTCCATTCACCTTTTTTAGATGAGACGGGCTCACTGATTTACCTCGAGTTGAGAGCCAATATTCTGCTTCGGCCGCGAAGCTTGTGTCTAAAGCATACGAATCTCTAAGGGCCATCTTCTTTCGATTCAGAACCTTGACAATAGATTCCTGTGCTGCTTGACGGGACTCAAAGCGTTCATTCTTGTACTTTGAACCGCGACCATCGACTAGATATCGCATCTGAAATCTCACCAAACCACTTTTTGTAACAATTCTTTTTATTTTAGGAAGTTGCATAAATCACCTCTTTACTCCCGAACATTTAAGTCGGGATTTTGTGAGGCAATCCAATCCACAAATATATCTGTTCTAATAAAGAGCCTTCGATTGAGCGAAAGGAACATACCTTGCGGTATACCTCGAAGGCTTCCACGATGCCGCCAATCGTAAATAGTCTTTATAGAGACATCAAAATGGGCAGCAACTTGTTCTGGTCGCATCAGTCTTGGCAAGTTGTCAAAGAGCAGTCTGTCTAGTTGTCGACCACTGACACTAGATTTGCAAGCTTTACTAATGGGAATTGAACGATTTTTCACAATTGTGCTCCTTTCAAAGGGGCAAATTCCTAATAAAATAGAAACGAACCAATGAGATTTGGGATTGGCATGTAGATGGTGCACATCACAACACAGGGCTTATCGTATTCTTATGTGTTTTCTTTTTCTTCTTCTCTCTGTGTCTTTCACCAGAAAAGATGGTGAAAAGTAGAGATTCTGTGTGTTGTGCTGTGTCAGCACAAATGTCCATTCTCAAACATCAAAACTCAGACGATGCCCGATATGCCAACGTTGACCGATACTTCAGTGAAATCCATAAACGATCCCTCGATCCATCACCAATTTTTTGAGCATGGTCAGTTGATTTAACACTCGGAAAGGTGCTCCTGATCTCATCGCCAAAACGACCAGCAGCAAATGGGCGATAGCCATTACGTTCAGACCACATTCTATACTCGGCATAAATATGGTTTTTAGGCGTCGACGAATTATCGCACAATTTGCAATGCTCTAACAAAAACTCGCGCGCCGGACATGAAATTAAGTCAAGCTTAAATTTTTCGTCCCTAGAAACGGCGGGTTCCTCAAAATGGCCTCGGGTCATTAATCGGCGTAGTCCCGCAAGTGACCAATTCAGAATCCCTGGAAGCTCATCGCTCTCAATCCAAAAATTTGCATCTATAAGTCGCTTATCTTGTTTGGTCTCATCCAAAATAGAGTTTTCAAATGGGATAATTAAAAGACGACGCCAGATTGCTTTTGAGCGGTCTCTAAATTTTGGCAATATATTAGTCGCAAAAAAAAGCTTTATAGGGAGAGTTGTTGTAATGGGGTCACGATGCTTCTTCTCAACAGTAATAGCTCCTCCGGTAACTATGGCTTTCAGTATACCCTCAGATGATTTATCGATTTCACTAAGTTCTTCAACAATATTTGCCAGTTTTCCGATCATTCCTGCCAACGGAAAGGTTCTAGATGGATCAAACGCTTCTAGCCCCACACTCGAAATATTTTCTTTTCCCAGCAGCAATCGCAATACTAGAAGAATAACTGATTTTCCATTTGCACCTTCGCCGCAGAGTATAAAAAACTTTTGAAAACAGGCATCTCTCAACAAGGAGTAACCGAATGCCTCCTGCAACAAATTTCGCAATTCTGCATTTGGCAATGAAGATTCCAAAAAAGACTCCCAAGTCTTACAAGTTTTTGAAGAATCAAATGAATATGGCACTGATGCCAGGGAGAAAAGATTAGGTGTGGGTTTATAATAAATCGGATCCTTTCCCGCCCGAACTGGAATCAGATCGATAATATTATTGCTACAAATCACGAGATTCTTAGAACTCTTTTCAGAATTATCAAGCCAGAAAGGCTCGTCTAGGGGGGCTTCAACGATGCAAATTGCTCGAATGTTCTCCATGATTTCATGAGCTGCTGTTGATTGCTTTTTGAATTTTACCCCGGCTTTATTAAGATAATTCATTATGCTTGCTTTCAAAACATCCATATTTATCGGCTCATAATGACACCCGTTGTATTTGTAAAATTCGCCTTTTATATACCTAAACCGCATCTCTTCATTTATATAATAGCCAGTTGATTGCAGATATTGATGTGCCAATTGGCGATACTCATTACCTAACTGACTTCTTGATGTAAATGGCTTCTTGGCGTGCTCCTTAACAGACCTATCAAAAATACCCATAGCTTCGTCGTATGGCAAAGAGGATCTATCGCAGTATTCTTCTAAATACACCTTTAGCTGCTCAGCTGGAATACCTCGTCCTAAACCCTCCCGACAAAGGCGAACAACATTATTATTCCTGTGGCCTTCTTTCGTTGATAAGCTGTTAACATATATGCCGAAGTCTTCGTTCGCTCCCTGTAGAATTCTTCGGATATCCTCCTGTTCGTATTGTAGGTTTGACACTTGAGTAATTTTGACGAGAAATGGTTCGTTGCGATTTTTCCGGTGATAAAATCCAGGTAAACGCATTACTCTTGGCAGATCTTTCACTTTCTCATCAGACGAAAAAAATTTCGCTAATAATGATTGGGTATCAGAAAATTTGTCCAGACTTTGAATTCCATCGCTTATAACAAAATAGGCATGACTACCTCGCTTTGTTTCTACCACGATGCTTGGTTGCAATATGTTGAGAAGTGATTGATCGATAGGGCCGTCATCTTTATCCACGAATTGCGCTCGAACAGCAAGAATATCGCTTTTTTTACGACCACATTGATTCGATTGGTTTATAACTACAAAAACTCCCGCACCTTCGCTATTTAACTTAGATAGCTCCAAATGATGTTGTTTAAGTGTTCCGTGCAGCACCCTACTCAATCTTTTGTCATTGCCTCCTGAATCATCGAATGTTTGAAATGTATATGTGGCACCGTCGCGACTACCCGAGATCACATCAAGGAATCGATTTGCTTCAAAAATATCATTCATTATTTGGTTACTCCTACATTGGCGTTTTTTGTCAGGTCGAGATTGGACATAGATGCAAGTTCTCTTCTTACCAGCTCGGGGTCGTTCCATTTTTCATGAGACAATTTTTTTGGAGCATTTAACCATTTAGCTACCCGAGCCAGACTCTCAACCTCGGGTTCCACGTGTCCACGCATCCAAAGCGCGATACTTTGCCGTGGGACACCAAGAATCCTGGAAAGCGCCGAGATTGAACCTGCGATTTGTACAGCCTTCCTAACCAAGGTTGCTTTTTTGGATCGTAAATCCATTTCTGCTTTTCTAATGCGAACTATATTATGCATTGAACCTTACCCTCCTCTGTGGCATGGAGTGACTGTGAATTCAGTCTAGGCAGCAGTAAGCCCGATCGGCATGCCAATGTCGAAATGACGATTCTTGGAGGAAAAATCATTGGAAAATACCACTGAAATTACTAAAGATTTCTTATCGACGGTCTTTGCTTTGAAGCGTGAAGAGTTCCTGGCCCAAGTTTGTGCTGGACTAGGCATTGAACCTGAAACAAAGCGATGGGTCGATAACGTCGCAAAGCAGCAACTTAAGAAATGGAATCGATGGGTTAAAAAAGAGTCTATGGATAGTTATGAATGCCCCTTTCCAATTGGCGCAGTGATGCTAAATATGACGAAGGAGTTGAATCTAAAAAAAATACCCAACAAGACAATTGAAGATGCGATGAACGATTCCTCAATTTGCATAAAAATTGAATCAGACCCTTCATTCGTTCCGAAGGAAGTGTTTAGCGCTATCAGCATGTATTTGACTGGCAGACTTGAAGATTTCCATTGTTGGAAGATCGGATGTCTCAATCAAAAGCCATCTGCCTTCCATTTTTGGTACCTTTTTCAAGCTGCGAAGGCCCTACTCGACCGCAATCAGTGCGTCGCATTTGCTGACCTAGCGACTGAAATACCCAGCAAAGGAGGGAATTCCATAGTACGTTTGCGCAGAGCAACATCCAGCCGCGAAAAGTCAACGATTGAAAGAGTTAAAGGCTACGTAGGCGAGGTGTCAGATAATGAGGAAAACCTTCCTGAAGATATAGTTAAGGCAATCGCCCTTTTCTCCGAGGCCAGTCTACAAATTGGCACACAAATATTGCTCAGACAATTTACTTTAGAATATGCACGGACTGGCTCCTTAGAGCGCGCAAAAGATGTCGTCAATAAGGTGCTACCAATTGCCTTTAGAACCGACGGCAAGTGGGAAGCTAAGATTCCGACATGGTTGAAAAGACTTGAAGAATTCAAATCGCGAAGTAAAGCTCAATCAAATAATCCATTATTGTAACTAGTTCATGAATCAACCCGCCCATTCAAACAACTTATGATTGGTAGAGTTTCCTAGGCTGCACATTTGGCAATTGGCCTTTAGGTGAAGTGGGTGGAGTCATCCCACCATTTCCAATGCTTCAGCAAGAATTCAAGCCGCCTCGGACAACCAGACTTGCCGGTTTCAATAATCATTCGCGCCAACATCAAATCTATTGGTGAGGATTTCAAATCTTTGACCACCTCAAGAATCTCGATCGAAGACATTACCAACAACCTAGAAATTTTTCTTTCTAACTGGAGGCTGCCACTTAATGATTCGATTTCTTTATCAATCGCACGGGGTCGACCTTTGGCGTTTCCCGATTGACCTGGCAGCCAATCTCTGCCCCCAGTTTTAAATCCTAAAGCCATTTTTAACCTCGTCGCTGATACGTCGCTGATACGACCTCTACATTGACACTATACACTGGCAATTGACACAGTTCTAGTAGCTCAAATGCGAATGACCTTTGCTAAATCAACAAAGGACACCATTGAGATTTAAAAATATTTGATCCCTGCTCAAACTAATAAAACATCTTGGGCACAGATTTGAAAATATTTTGCCACACATTCATTTTGCCACGATCCCCAGCATTAAATTCAGTCTTCAAACCAACAGTAAATGCTAACCATCGAAGGCAAACATCGACTGAGTAGAAGCAACTTCGATCATTGACGAAACCCGTTGACCTATAGATTCATCACTGAACCTATTCAATCAATATTTTTTTTCATGCTACACCAAAGCTTTGTCGTTCAGTCAAAGAATGAGGGAGTTCGATCAATGAGCAGGAATCGCTGGTGAGCTGCCATTCGATCCATTATTTTGAGTATTATTTATGTTTATATTGATAGGCTGGGCCGGGGCCGCCTGCCTTTCCTGAGCTTGTTTGTTTAACTGTTTAGCCTCTGTCCTAGCAACCGCTACACCTTCAACATCGCACGTTTTAACCCAAGGTCCAAACACAGGAAGAATGTACAGATAAGCCCAGCTCCAATGTGTTAAACAAGTTGGTGTTTTGCTCATTTGATCTTTGTCCTGATATGAAAGGTCTATAATGGAGTCTCCTCCCCGATCCTTAGATTTATCTTTCAATTGCAACACGGCATCCTTGCAAACGTTGTCACAACTGGTCCAAAAGAAGCTCGAAGTGTCCGTCTTCATGTTACCGACTTCTTCGTAGTCAACGGCTTGTGGCTTGGTGCCATAGACGTCGCCAATCACCTTGTAATTGACGAACCCTTCCGACCTAGAAGTTATGCAACCACTTAAAGAAAAGGCAAGCAAGGGCAATAATATTAATTTCATTTCTGTCTCCTCGACTTAAATTAACACCACAGAAAGGCAAGTTGCCTAACTCAATTGACTAGTCGGCAAGAGAAAGCACGAACTTTATAGGACGTGGTCTTTTTGTGTCGTGTATCTGACAATTAATCAATGAAAACAGATAGGGACTACAGTAAATTACTCAAGGTTATTGCCAGTAATATACGTCAGGCAAGGCAACAATGCGGGCTTACGCAAGAGCAAATGGTTGATTTTGGATTCAATTACAGACACTATCAGAAACTCGAAAGTGGTAATTATAGCCCGAATTTGCAAACTCTACACAGACTATCTATCGCTTTAGACATGCAGTTTAGTGATTTTTTTGAAAAAAGGAGTTAACCCTTTTTTTTATTGGCAAATAATTGATTAGATTATTTTCTATAAAAGATAAATGCGGAACTTAGATTCTCTACATTTACAGTTTCTATCTCATTTTACTTACAATCTTTATTTATGTTCAATATTTTATATCAGACTGATCTGTGACCCTTGATTATCTAATGAGTGGGACGTAGGGTTTTCAAAACATTATCTAGCATACATTCGCAGTCACTTGAATTGTCTGTATACCAACCAACATCCGAATCAATTGCTGAATTCACAACAGGGCCGCAATCGTGGAAAGGAAGATGTCTCGACTTATCAAACATAGAAACCTTTTCGTTATGTGACTGAAGCAAGACACGCTCACATACAAAATTTCGACTTGAAAATCTATATACGGCTCGGTCAGTCCAGGGAGTTATCATGATCGCGATCCAACTTGCAATAGCAAGAACCAAGAGAGGTTTTGACCCCTCTTTACTTTTATTTTTGATTTCTGAAACCGCAAAAATAGTAAGAAATGACGCGAACATCACAAGGATTAAGATGGGCGCACGCCTTTTCAATTCATTGAGGCCGAGATAACCCAATCCAAAGAGTCCAATAAACAGTCCAATCGCAATAGCAATCCCCAGTATTTGCGACCTAAATTCTCGGTTAATCAAAAATTCAATAAATATGTAGCCAATCAACATCAAAAAGAAGGTGATAGAAATGGCTGCAATTGCACTGGTGAAAATCGCACTGCCGCCCAAAATTCCACTTAAAATAAACACTTCAATGATTGTAATTGGCTTATCTGCTCG
>JAPLFV010000139.1 GCA_026390495.1 Pseudomonadota bacterium
CGTTGAAAAAACTACAATGAAATTATCAATGAATGACTCCCCCAGTCAGCCTAAGGACCTTGGAAGCACTTCAAAAGATCCCGAACAAACTTGGTTGAAAGATTATCCAGCCAAAGCAACATGGTCAAAATCGATGAAGTCATTTTTGAAGATAGAAAGACATCCTGGCCTCACGAAGAACATGGAAAATTTGAAATTGAACGCAATGGAGCAACAAAATGTGCTAGATCTGTTTGACGTTGAAAAGATAAAGCAAAGCAGTTCCAATATCACCTTTCTATGGTTTCTAGGTAAAACCCTAAAGGCTGGACAACAACATTCCGTGAAAAGTAAGTCCACCGATTATCAGTATACATTTCAAGGGGTTTTTAAGAACGCGCCTGAGCAGGAAGCCCGATTTCTAATAGCAGGGACCAAAGATATAGAAGGAAAAAAATTAAAACGATAAATGCCTCTCTCATTTACCATATCAATGAAAAACGCATTGAATGGAGTGAAAATTCAGATTTTGAAATTCCAATTCCTAAGAATCGAGGCTTGATATCAAGAACTAAATCAAATTCAAAAATTACAATGAAATACTGACTAAAAGTAAGTAAATAAAAAAATTATCTGGGCTCGGGATTGCATATATCAAAAACGTAGCGACAACGAGTTAACCAAACAAAATGGAACTAAGGCCCACTGAGCTTAGGATAATATTTACACGTCGATTCTCGTTTCATTCAATTGCAATCATCAATTCACAGAGCAATAAAAGTTGCCTTTAATCCTCTACGAATTCGTTGATGCTTTAACTTCAATTTGTTGAGGCTGAGATTTGCCCTCTTCTCGCGTCAAATTGAAAATATGCTGACGTACTCGTCGAATGGCTCTTACGCCATAGGTAAACAGAAACTGCCAATCACGTTTCTTGAACGTCAGTAAAAACAGAACTTGTCTAAAAATAAACCTAGGATCAAAAGCAATGCCATACATGTCTCTTACAGCTTTGTAATACTGGTCATGGGGAATAGGCGTTTTGACAATCAATTTACTCATATCATGATCGTCATAATCTTTAGTCAACAACACCCCATTTTTAATGCATTCATCGTGGTAAGGCGTGTAGTCAAGCGGTGTGCAAAGAGTGACTTGTAGGGTCCTTGCTAGGCCGCTAAACATAAGTTTTTTAACGAACGAGACAGTTTGGTCTAGCTGAGCTTGGGTCTGCCAGTAGTAGCCGACCATAATTGTTAAATGCGGATGTAGGCCGTATTTAGTCATCCAGCTTAAGCATTTCTCAACATGCTGCATCTGATAGCCTTTGTTCAACCTTACGAGAGTCTCGTCATCAGCTGCTTCCAAGCCAATAAGAACGAACCTAAAATTGGCTTCGGCCAAGAGTTTAATGGTGTCCTCATCCAAATATTCAAACCGGGTATTGAACCCAAAATAGCAGCCCTCTTTATGGAGCCCCCGATCAATGATCCCTTGCGCAAACTCTCTAGCTTCCTTTCCTCGGTACCAAACACCAGAGTCGTCAAAGATTTCCTTTACGCCATGCTTTCGAACCAAAGTTTCGTATTCGTCCAAGCTCTTTTTTACGGGCAAAACAGAGAAGGTTAAGTCAGGACCGTTATATCTACAAAAGGTACATTTTCCAAACATACAGTCGCGAATCACACTGGTCGCATAGGTACCCGGAGTTTGTAAAAAATTCCCATTTTCATAGGCATAGTTTTTCCATTGAACAAGATCTCTATCAACAATGGCGGACTTTTCAAGAGGCTCCACTTGCCGAAAATGTCCTGTATCGCGATATTTTCCATCAAGAAGTCGAATAAAGAGACCTTCGGTCTTGATCGAAGTTCGCCAATCATCATGGGCAGCGATAAACGGAATTATTTTTGATAGCACGAAATCCACATGATTACTTCTCAACACAATATCCGTTGGAGATTCATTTAGAGTCTCCTCGGGCTTCCTCATTGAATGATATCCCGTCATAATCACAATCGTATTTGGCAACTTCAACTTAAGTTCGCGAATCATATTCCAATAGAATTTCATAACTGGCGTAGTTGATTCAAAAACGATCGCGTCCGGTTTCGATGCCACAATATCAGATAGCCATTTATCATATGACTTCAATTGAGCATTTCCATCGTCCCAGAGAATCTCATGTCCCAAATCTCGCAACCAGGTTGCAGCTTGAGCGTGAGTCACAGGAAGTAAATAGGTCGGAGTCTTAAAATACTGAACATTTCTATTTTGTGAAACCATGGCCTTTTGACCAAACTTATTGACAATCGGCGGGTAGGAAATTGCAATTTTCATTATTGAATCCTTAATTGCTAAAGCTATAAATGAGGCCAAAATTGACTACTAAAAAAATACTTCGGTAATGATATTCGAGCCTGACACGTCCTGCTCACGCAGAATATCATAAACATCATTGATCATATTTCGATTTCCACACAAATAATAAATTGAATCTTTAGATTGAGGATTTTGCTGAAGATAACTTGTAACGCGACCAGAAAATTCTCCGTTTACGCCCTTCTCCTGAGAAACACATTGCACATAGGATCCGGAAACATAGTCGTTCTTATCATATCCTTCTTCAACTCGCGCTGTTCCGTGAATAATCTTATATTTGATTTTTGGGTAAGATTTCACAAAGCAATGAAAAGGCGCAATACCAGTACCCGTTGCAATAAAGACATAATTTCGTGTCAAATCATGAGGACTAACTAAGGTAAAAAGTCCGTAACTACCATCTACTTCCACAAAATCACCAGGCTTCAGTGTCTTTAATTTTGGAGAAACTTGGCCATCTTCAACCTCGCGAATCAAAAACCTCAGATCAGCCTCATTTTCACCTGAATACGATGAATACTCTCGGTTAACACCTGTATTAGGTAGACCAATATTAACACACTGGCCAGCTATAAATTTCAAATCATTGCGCTCTATGCGAATGGAAAAAGTACTTTTTGCCAAATGTCGAATCTCTAAAACTTTATGTAAGCCCTTGTGCATAATTTTGACCCCAGACCAAATTGGAATTCATCTACCTCAATACACTCTGAAATTTCTTTTGAGATGAAATGCCTTTTATAAACATAAATCCATAATATAAATGCGATACAAATATC
>JAPLFV010000256.1 GCA_026390495.1 Pseudomonadota bacterium
AAAGTAAAATGTAGCGATAAGTGCTTAAACAAACCGATACCTATCTCCAACCAAATGTGGCAAATGTTGACAAAGACAAGGATACGACTGACTAAAGATATTGCTTGTCCTGAAATAATGATAATGCAAAAACGAATATGAAAGATGTGACTATTGAGGGGAAAAGCATAGATTGAATCAAACTGAATTTTTGTCTCATGAACATTCCAGAGATAGCTGCACTCACAAATGGATAGTTAAATGTGGCGCTTGACAGTATTGGATTCTGCGTAAACCACTCAGTTACTGGCAAATTGGCAAACACGTTTGCGTAAGTTAGATGTACCGCCCAATCACCCCAGATTGTTCGCGTGCCTGCATAGATCCCCAGGTTTGTCTCAAAGATGACAAGTGGCCAGATTGCCAGAAAAAAAAGGCTCCAGAGAATTGTGTTAGTAAGGACTTTCATTTTTAACTCGTCAATTGTGACAATGCGTTCGAGTTTTATTGAGCTTGGTTCTATTCTACCTTTATTGGTCTTGAATAAGAATTTTTAATAGTTCGACTTGCCGAACGTTGGCATCAGTCTTATCAGATAGGCAAAAATTGCTTCATGGGGGCTGAACCTATAGACGAGGAGATTAGAATGATATTCTAAAGGAAGACGAGCAGGCTCGATGTTTTTTTGTCCCGGCGAGCGGCTTCCAACATCTTAAGGAGATGAATCATGATGATGACGATTGGGCAGTCCGTACTGTTAGGATTAATCCTTTTATCTGCTAGGGCTTCATTTGCAAAAGTTAATTTTTCGGAGCTGAAGAACAAAAGAGGTCCTTCTTCAATTGAAGTGACCTTAGATACATCTGATGGGTCAGTTTCAATTCAAAATGGCGCGGATGCATTTGTAAAAAAGGCTTCCGATTTGACGATTCAGGCAAAAGATGGATATCCCGAAGTCTACTCCACAGGTCGATTGATAGTCGCACCTAAAGGATATATGCCCAGACTAGTGATCGAAAGAGAAACCACTCGTTCAATTGAAAATACTTTATTGCGTCCTTACACTCAAAAATTTCGTTGCTCTAGAGATGAATCTCAAACCAAGAATTTTGGCAAGCGGAGTCTGATTTATCAGTCTAGCTCTCTTTATCCAGGTTCATCAATTTCATTGGAGCCCGTTGGGCAGATACAAGATGCCGACGTCTTTAGAATCACTCTTAATCCCATGCGTCAGGATTTCAAAGGTCAGTATGTCATGTTAACTGAGCAGTTAAAAGCTCGAGTCGAATTTGATCTGGTGGATTCAAAAGCGGCTACGAAATCATTCAATATGAGTGGAAATATAGCGCAGATGGTTTCAGCTGCAACCATCAATGGTCGCAGTGTGTTGAGCGATTCTAAAAGTAACTTTGGTAACGAGTCAATGCTGCTCGTTTATCACGAGGACTACACTGACGTCGTAAAGCCTTTAATTGCCTGGAAGGTGCAGCGTGGAATTAAGGTCATAGCAAGGCGTGCTTCTGAAATGGGTGCAACAAAAGAAGCGATCGCAGCAAAAATTAAGGACATTTACAATCAAGAGGCGACAAAACCTACCTACCTTCTGTTTGTTGGTAACGCAAAACAGATTCCAACATTCTCACAGCCAACTGGCTCAGGTAATGCCGCTTCTGACTATCCCTATTCTTTGTTGACCGCGGGTGATGCGTTGCCCGATTTGCTAATTGGTCGATTGGTTGGTGATAACGTGAGCGAGATTGCGACATATGTGCGCAAGTCGCTTGAAACGGAAATGAATTCAGACTTAGAGGCTAGTTGGTACCAATCGTCAACGACCGTTGCAAGCAATGAGGGTTCGGGACCTTCTGATGCGGAATATGCTCAGATGGTGGAAAAGTCTCAGCGTGATGCTGGTTATCTTTCTGTGGATCAGTTTTATCAAGGGAGTGGAAATGCGACGCCAGCGAATATTTCAAATGCTTTGAATTCAGGGCGAAGCTGGATTACTTATTTTGGGCATGGATCAGGGACATCTTGGGGCTCCACAAACGGAAGTTTTGGAATTGCTGAGATCGAGAAGTTAAGCAATGCAAATCGGCTTCCAGTGTTGATCGATGTTGCCTGTCTGAATGGCGCTTTTGCTAGCACTAAGCCTTGCTTTGGAAAGGCTTGGATGACTAAAAAGGTCGATGGGCTTCCAGCGGGGCTGTCTGCGTACTATGGAGGATCTGTTTCTGTTAGTTGGGATCCACCTGCAGTCATGGCTGTAGGATCAGCAAAGTACCACTTTGAAAAATCTGCATTTACGATTGGTGAGACAACTTTAGCTGGGCAGTTGCATTTGATTGAACAAATGGGGCTTGGTCCAGATATTATCGATAACCTAGAGTGGTATAACCTTTTCGGCGATCCATCCATGATCATGAGAACCGGAAAGCAAACGGCCATTTCTGTTGAAACAACTATTGATGGAGAGACAGTCACTGTTCTCGTTAAGTCGTCAACTGGTTCTGTTAAACCTGGTCAGATAGTAACGATATCTGACTCCGGCAGTTCGACACCTTTGGCTGTTTCGATCACCGATGAAAATGGAACCGCTGCACTTCGCCTTTCAGGGAAGAAAAGACAAAAAGGACGCACATTGACTGTACTGGGATACAATTCGCAAACCGTGCAAAATGAGCTCTAAGATTCATCAAAAGTAATAGTGGATGATCGCATCAGTCTGATTTGAACCGGAACGTCGATTAGCATCTAAGATGCGAGAGTATCTGACATCAAACTGAAAATGAGGGCGTGGGTACCAATTGGAGCCTGCGCCCATTCTTGTATAACTAGAGTCGGCCGAGTTGATATCAGAATCAAAATATTCGTATCTAATGTAAGGAACTATGCCCTTGTAAATCTCAATATTGAGAGTCGAATAGGTAGCAAGCATTTCTACTCCAGAAGTTCCGATGGATGTCTTCGTAGTGTTATGAATCCTGTCGATTTCAGCGCTCAAAAACAGCTTTCGCATGATGGTCGCTACGCCCGAAAGGCCAAATGACTGATTTTCATTGATGGTCTCTCCTGACTTAGCCGCCATGGATAGAACGTTCAAATTCAGTCGATGCTTTTTCATTAGAAAGTTGGAGAGTCCTAAGCTATAGCCAGAGCGAGTCTTTCCCTCTCTTTCATTGGCTTCACTTTCAATGATAATTGCGGCTGTGACTTCCCACAGGTCATCTTGATATGTAAATTCCGCTTGGGTCTGCTCAGAGTCTGGGCCAAGCCCGGTAACAGATCGTATGAAGGCTGTATGATCTGACAACATCAGTCCATATTTAGGAATAAAAAGGCCTGCTCTTGCTGTAATATGTTCATCCCAAAGGTCACCTCGAAGGTAGTAGCCTCGGATCTTTAACTCTTGATGGTCTTCGGGCTTATCATTTGGCCCTGCAGGCTTTGTGCCCATCGAAAAAATCGCCCAAAGAGGCCCATAGTGCCCACCTGCTTCGAAGTCGGTTTGCATCCGCCAAAACTTGTTTACTTTTGTATCGCCACTTGTTTTGGAGTAATTGACCCATCGAGCGTCTCCGCTAAAAAGTAACGTGTCTGAGTGAGGAACCAAACCATGGAGTAGCTTTTCCTCTCCATAATAGCTCCACGTCGAAAGTTTTTCCGAGGAAAAATCCTTTCCATAGGTCGTCATTACACCGCCGCCACTTGGAGAAACGTGGCACGAAGTACAGGTAAAATGCCCGTATCTAGCAATCTCTGGCAATGCCTTCAGAGGTTTTGAAATGATGATAGTAGACAAACTAAACAAGATTTTAAAACTGATTTCGGAAAAAATGCCAAAACGCTTCATAGTGTATTCCCATTTATCTTTTATCACATAGATCATTTTGGAATCTGCACATCAAACTCACTAAAGATACCTTTTGAAGCGTCACGATGACACGCCTCACATTTTGACTTCAGTTGAATCTTGGGGCGCTTCCACACGTACGCCTTAATCGAATGATGCTTGCGCGTCCAAAAAGGAGTTTCGGTAATCCTGATTGGCGCGTCATTGCTCGCTATCATCCTTGCAATTTTTTTGGACCTAGCACTTGCTGCTGGCTTGTCTGCGGCATTTGTAAATAAATATTTCGAAATAGCTGAATTGACAGGTTCGTCTAATGACGCATTTTCCCCAAAGTGATCATCTAGTCCCGTCATAAGTTTTTTCCAAGATCTCTCTGGAAGAAATCCAGGCAGAAAACCAACATGGCATGAAGTGCACTCCTCTTCATAGGATTTGTTGGCTGTAAAATTAAATGACTTTGCGGCTTTTTTTCTTTGCACCGCCTCGATTCTGCTATCTGACAGCATCGATGAGGTGCAACCAACAACGCATACGATGGCGGCGAATTGGAAAAAACGTAGAATGATGGGGCGAGAAAGTATTGGACCCTGCATAAAATTTATCCTTAGTATTTATCCTTATTTCGCAGATTTCATGTAGGCAATAAAATCGCCTTTTTCCTGGGCAGTGCATGCACGTTCATAGACATCATTGCAGTTTCTCTTAAACCATTTTTCAACTTTTGCTTTGTCGGTAAATCGTTCTTTGTTAGCGGAGACTGCGATCGGCTCAATAGCTTTTCCTGCGCGCGTCTTTCCAGTTTTTGTTGGATCTTTTGTATGGCAGGTGGCGCACGCAATCATCTCTCCTTTTTTACTTTTTTGTTCACTCAAAAAGAATTTCTTGCCTGCGTCAGCTGAAAACGATTTGTGATTTTTATCGGTCTTAGAAACCTCTTTGCCATATTCTGCCATCAAAGCGTCGGGAGTTGTCGCTGCAACGACAGTGTTGGATGTTGCAAAAATTGCCAATGTAGAAATGAGATTGAAACCGAGGTACCTGAGTCGAAGTCTAACGTTTTTTTTGATCATTTTTTACACCCTTTTTAGTTCGATATTGATAACCTGAAATCATACTTTGAGCGACTGGAATGCCTTCGTGCCATTCATGATATATGAATGCGCCGACGTGAAGTAATATAAATCCTGCGATACCCCACCAAATATATTCATGCATAAATTGCAAAACACTGACATAGCGAAAATCATCTAAAAGTCTTTCGGCAAGTGGGCCGTCTCCATGAAGAATACTTGCCAAAGCGACTCCAGATAAAGTCATTAGGGCGACCATGGCGTAGAGGCCAAGGTAAGTCAATGACGCTTGAGGATTGTGTCCAAATGAAGAATCTGCGGGTTGAGCTTTTTTCGTCTGGAGGGAGATCTTCCATTCTTTTAAATGGATCAAAGCGCTAAATCTGGCGTGATGAGGGCCAAAAATTCCCCAAGCGAAACGAGCGACCAGACCTACGATTAAAATTTTACCTAAGATCATGTGCCAATTCCATAGGTATGCTTTGTCCGCGCCACCTTCTAGAATCGAGGCCACATAGCCTGTAGTTATGAGAAAGACTATCGCAAGCGCAATCCACCAATGAAGAATCCTTTGGACTCCACCGTAAATGTATTCTCTGTGAAATACTTTATTCACTTTACTGGCCAACTGAAGCAAATTTGTAAAAGGGGCAAACTTAGGTGATTCTAGCATGGGGATATTGTTGATGTAAAACTTCTGATGACTTAATCTTTTTCTAAGAGGTAGGCATTGGAGGATTTAGTCTAACACTGCCTTTCAATTGTGCTGTAAAGTGAATCTAAAGGAGAATTCAATGCAAATACATCTTTCACTTAGGCTGTTGATTGGTACCCTGCTAGTGGTTGCTCTCGGTTCCTGTTCTGATGCCACTAAGGACCATCAAGCTGATGGATCAGCCGTTAGCTGCCTAGCTGCCGCTGATACTGTGACTTGGACGAACGGGATAAAAACGATTATGGAAGGCAGTTGCACTCCCTGTCATTCCATATATTCAACCTATGCAACTGTGGCGCGCGAGATTAGTTCAATCTCTGACTCTATTGACAAGGGGCGCATGCCAAAGTCGCCTCAAACCATGACGGATGCTCAAAAGAAGACATTCAAAGCTTGGGTTACAGCCGGAATGGTTGAAGTGAGTTGTAACAAGTAAATATATTTAGAAGAGGGAATCTTTTTTGGATTCCCTCGCTCATATAATATATTGATTCTATTTTTTTATTCCTCGAGATCAATTTCCATTTGAGACGCTGCAATTCCACATTCTGTTTTTACAGTGACAGTGTAAATTGTAGACTCAGTCGGTGTGGCAGTCGGAGTAGGGCTAGTCGGATCGTCTAAGGTGTCAGTTGGATACCAACTAAAATCTTTGCCCGTTAAATCTAGACTTCCAATTTTTACTGACTCGCCCAATTTTATTTTGAAATCTTGACCTGCATTTGCGACCGGTTGATTTTCGCAAGTTGGTTTGTAGTTTACATAGGCGGCAGCACTTCCAATGCCATTGCAACCATATTTAATTTTCATATATCCACTTTCGCCCCAGCTGCGGCCCCAGCTGTTACGCATAATCCAGTATCCACCTTCGTCATTCCAGCCCACGATGTTCACTGCATGATTCAATTCTTTGGTTGTTGTTGGGACGCAGGAAGAGAAGACGCCCCCTCTATAGAACTGAAATGCCGACGTGACGTTAACCGCAACCGATATTGGTCCAAATTCATAGATGGCTCTCTTTAGATCTTCATCGGCAGGTGCAAGATCTACAGGTTTTCCCACGTAGGCCCAGTTGGCAATCTTTTCATTTCTAGGCAAAGATGCAGGACAAGTACCATTGGTGGCTTTGTAAGGAAGGTCTTTCTCGTATACAAGGCCTTCAGTTTCATACATATCAAAGGCCCAGAATCCGCCGCTACAATTCCAACCATGCTTATCACAGGAAACCATGTGTTGTTCGCTGATGTCTTTAGATTGCTGATCTTTGATCATGATGGTGTCAGAAAGTGTTGCAGCTGTGGAAAATGCCCAACAGCTTCCACAACCTCCTTGATCTCTTATGGGGAATAAACTGGTACTCGTTCGCCAATCAAATTTCGCGGGTACATCGCCCTTCGCGCTAAGTATGCTTTGAGTCACGAAGTTTTTCCCGTGATTCCATTTGTTTGGCACGACGAATCCCGTTTGATGTGGCCAGTTTTCGCTAGATGAGGATTGAATCGTGGATTCAATTCCATAGCTGGTGGAGGACTGGAACAAAGTGAGACCAAAAAGTGATCCGAATACTGAAAGCTTCTTCCAAATATTGCGCGGTCTTGTCATTTTAAGCCCTCCAAAAGATTAGTGAGTCATAGGCATGTACTCTATGATTCTATTCTGATGGATGATTGTATTGTTAGCCTAGCAATTCAGACGACTAGGCAGATATTGCCTTTGTTTTGTTTGTTGTATTTTGACGGCTCGAAGTGAATTGGACTTAATTAGAGAAGGTGAGTGTTGTCTCTAGTTTTCGAAGAGTGAATGGCGTAAGCAGAAAAGTCGAAAGCTTCGATTTAATCAGTGGTATTCCCACAGATCGAATCGAAGCCCACACGTTCTATTTAGCGATTCAAGAATGCAATATTTGTCAAAATCAAAGTATTATCTCTGCGGATTTTGCAATGATATGGGTCTAGATTTAGTTTTTGGAGTAATCCAACGACTTTTCATAGGATCGGATGGAGCGTCGTCATTGAACTCCTGATTTACAAACCAAATTTCACTGGGCATAGCTCGGCCAGATCGAGAACTTTCAAATGAGCGCTGTTGCTCATAAGCAAGTGCAGACGTTTTTTTGGCGTAATCATTAGGTTTTACGGTACCTGCTTGAAGGGGCTTTGCAGATAATAGAATACAAAAAAGTAACCATTTTCCCGACATCAACATGGGATCCACCAGCAATAATAATGGTTTAGGAGCATCAGAGGCCGCTAAAGCGACTTCTGATACAAAATTACACATATTCTAATGAAAAGTCAATGTATTTTAATAAATTTTAACGGATTTTATATCAATGAGATACAGGTTTATACCTTTGGGGATTTCTGCCAATGATCATGGCCGCGATGACTTTTGGGACGTATTCGGCCGTTTCCTGAGGTAATGAAAATCGCAATTGCCAAAAATCACTCGTATGTTCTTTGTGAACGGTTGATGCAATTTGCTTTCTTTTAACTCTATTCTGTCCAGTGTTGTAAGAGGCAATGGCTAACAGGTAGCGTTCCGTTCCAAACATTCTGAGAAGACTTGTAAAGTAATCTGCCGCAGCCTCTGTAGACTTTTTTGGATCATGGCGTTCGTCGTTTCTGGATTTGATATTTTGCAAGCCGTACTCAGCACCCGTCTCGGGCATAAATTGCCAAAGTCCTGCAGCGCCGACTGGACTTTTTGCGTCCACTTTGTAATTGGATTCTACCCACACTATGTATCCAAGTTCCGTTGGCAGACCTTTTTCTCTCAGGACTTTGTCAAACAGTGGTTGAAATTCTGCCTTACGGTTTAGCAATGTTTGATGATGATTATTTTTTGTAAATCGGTTTAAGTGCCTCTCAACTTCGAGCACAAAGCCCGGGTCCATCGCACTTGGTGGAGGGTCGCCAAATCGTCTGGAAATCGAGACAATCTCATCCCATATGAATTGCCTCTCTGGCGTTAATTCAATGCGTGGCTTAGATACACGTTTGTTAGTTGATTTGCTGAGTTTGCGTGAAGTATCGTTTCTTGAAATAGGAGTGGAAAACTTTGACTTTGGAGACGTTAAGTCTTTCGAACTGTCATTTTGTTTGGGATCCTGATCGTCAAATACAACTTCCTGATCGACCCTATCTTCGCGCTCTAGTTTGTCCCAATACAATTTAGAGAGAGTTCCAACGACAGACAAAATGATCACGACCATTGAAATCAATCCATAAGGCACCTTTTTCTCGGATGGAGCTTGTGCATTTCCTCTCATCAATCCAGAAAATCTTGTCAGGCGGGTTGCTTGTAATGCATTCCACCAGCTACTTTGAAAGGTACTAAATTGCCCAATGCTAACTCTCTTGCCAGGCTTTAATTGAATTGATTTTGTAATGCGCTTTCCGTTTACAAAAGTACCGGATTTGGAACCCATATCTTTAAATAAGATCTTACCAGTTGGTTCGTAGTAGATTGCCGCATGAGTAGGTTCGATGGTTGGATCGTCTTGGATTCTAATGGCACAGTTCTCGGCGCTGCCAATAAAAAAATATTCTCCCGGTCCTAGCGAAAATGATTTTCCAGCTAGGGGGCCTGTTTTAAATTTTAACGTAACGCGACGACTCATCTTCTCTTTTTCCGATTCTAGTGATTCATAGAACTTGGTTTAATTTCAAATCTCAATACATGCTTTCCCATTTTCAATACGTGACCTTGTCCAAGCATTTTCGTTTCATGAACTGGCCAACCATTGATAAGGTCTTGTCCCATCTTTTTTGGAGTATATGTAGCTCTGGATCCGTCTGCAACAATGGTCCCATGATTGAACCACCGAATGCCGCCTCGTGGTATCTGTGCGCCTTGCCTCGAAAAGACAGATACTCGGTTGGGTCCTCGTCTGAGGGGAATCATTTGACCAGCTTTTGGCCCACTCACAAATATTAAGCGAGCAACACAATCAGTGGCCCTAAACGCGCAGTTTGAGAAATCTTTTTTAACGCGCAAATTGCACGTCCCACAAACTCTTGTCGCGTTTCTTTTTTTGAGGTACCGAAACATGAAAAAAATTAGTGTGATGATTGCAATAAGAACTAGCACGTAGATGCCAAATTTTAGCTTTCGCTCGAATTCAATGTCTTTTTGCAGATCTAGAGGTGTCTTGTCATTGGTTGCATTCGAAGCCTGTGGGCGTCCAAAAACAGAAGATAATGTTGGAATCACAAAACCAAGATTATAAACATCACTTTGCATAATGGAGTTGTGATAGGAAACTTTGACGCTCAACTCAAGAGGCTGATCTTCAAGAGAAATGTCGGGCGCTTCAACGTCAAGAACATATTCGTTTTTTAGAATCCCAATAATATTTTTACTGGCTGCAAGGATGTCGAGAGGACTAGATACTTCGTGAACAAATCCTCGCGATGCTTCAATGACTGCTTTGAGGTCGAAGGTTGATTTGTATTTTTGTTTTCCAAAGGATACGTGAAATACACGAACTTTCTGATCTATCAGGCTTCTCCAACAATTTTCCGCTCTAAATCGTTCGGCTATCTTAGTATCGCCTGAGGGGGAGACTATGATCATAATTTTTTGATCAGATCTTTTGAATTTATCTAAGGGCCAAGTTTTGAATTTTTCCGCACCTGAGCAAAGGATTTCAGACAACACCGGGCCTTCACCCTCTGTCTGCAGCGCAGCTATCTGCTGCTGAATTCTGTTTATGTTGTCATTTTTATCTGGTGTTGTATCAGCAATGGTTCTGAAACTATCTTGAGCTGAAGCGGAAACATACAAATACTGTGCGGGCAACTCGGTGATCAATTCAGAGATGCGTTCTCGAACTTCGACGATCTCCCGAGCTGTCAAAGTCCGATCCAAATTGAAAGCAACGAAAAGTGCCCGGTTAAGATCTGTTGATTGACTTCCAAGTACAGCCAATGATTTTGCCTCTTGAGGAGGTGACGATATGTTACGGAAAGAGACAGAAACCATGTTTCTTTCGATCGTACTAATCGGATAGCGAATTTGCCCTGATTTTTCTGTAGCACTGAAAAATACGCGTATTCTATGATCGCCCTTGTGTTCAACCGAAATGACATCAATACTGCGATTGATATCTATAGGGCTACTTTGTGACAACTCTGCGTTAGATTCTTGAGCTTGAATATCGGTGTTTAAGAGTAAAGAGACTGCTAAAGTCATTCCAATGAACGAAAGACTTTTATACTCCATAATTTTTTTAAGACACTTTAAAAGCATTTAACGAGTAACTCCATGTGATCAAGTGAAAGGACATCACAGTCTCTAAGTTGAACTCCATTTTCCGCGATTCTACCCGATACTTTTATGGGCCGATCTTGTCGGGCATTTATTAAGATGCTACCTTTGCTCGGTGAGCATTGAATAGAGCACGCGTGTTCGACTAAATGAGGGTCTGCAATAGTAATTTCAAGTCCTGGTCTTGTCCCTAATCTATTGACGCCATTGACAAGTCGAAAGTCTTGTCCCATCAGTGGGCCTCGCAATGCAATAATCCAACCACATGTTGTTATCTTGGGAAGTGTTTGGAGTGGCATTGATGTGGGCTTTTGATAGCTTGGAGGGATGTAACCGGGGGCATGCTGCGCTGAACTGCGAAAAATTCCATGTAGGTCTCCAAATGAGATAAGATCTCCGTCGTGTAGTTGGTGGGGACCAGTTATTTGAGAATTGTTAATTTTGATATCTCGATTCGCTGCAGCTGGTAAAAGACTTCCGTCTTCCATTCCAATTCTTAATGTGGCATGGAAACTCCCAATTCCAACTCCCGTTAATACAATATCATTAGTCCAAGATGATCCCAGTTTTGATTCTCCAATTGGAATTCGTATATCTTCGCCCCTATGCGCGCCGTTCAAAAAGACGATCCAACCACCAGTTTTTGGTCCGTGAAAACCCACACTACTCTGCATCCTACTCAGAGTATGTGAGATACCTTTTTGTTGTATGTTACCGACTCCCCAGTCACTTCTAGCAACCATTGGGCATACTGGCTTTGACAAGGTTAGACTCCTCTATCTTAAAATGAGATGCAAAACGAAAGCCTACCGACAATCAGGTTCTGCCCAATTGTTGGCATGAGTTTCCAAATTCTGTTATCGGACACTTAGCTAAGTAATGAAGAGGCGATAAGTTCGAAGGTGATTTGAATGTGAAAACTAAGCGATTTTTCCAAAATACCAATTTTATTTACACCGCCCTAAACTGATCGTTGACGTAATACCTCATACATAAACACGGCTGCTGCTACAGATATATTCAAACTATCGCAGATTCCGTGCATTGGAATTTTGGCGTGAGTTTTGCAATGTTCAAGTGCTTCTTTAGATAATCCATTCGCCTCACTTCCCAGCATGATGGCAATATCTTGGATATAATCTACGGAAGTGTAGTTTACTGTTTTATCGGAAAGGGCAGCGCCAATCATTGAGATTTTTCTGTTTTTACAAAATGAGACAAATTCTGGAAGCGTGCACTGTACGATCGGAACATGAAACAGTCCGCCAAGGCTACTCCTAATCACATTTTGATTCCAAACGTCCACTCGTTGATCTACAACGACGACTGCATCTACATCCGCGGCATCTGCGCTTCGCAATACAGCACCGAGATTTCCCGGCTTCTCAATATCCTCGACTGCTATCAAATGGAATGGTCGATTGAGGATGCGAGGTGTCAATTCTTCAAGCGAGATCTCTTTTTGCTGAAAAACAGCTAGAATTCCATCCTTATTTTCCCGAGTTGCAATTTTTTGAAATGCCTCAATAGAGATTTCAATTGGGTTTGCAAACTGCTTTAATAATATATTTGCATCTTCACTTTCTAGAGAAGGGCAATAAAAAAGCTGGTCGAGTACAAAATTACATTTCGAAGCTCGGATGGCCTCTCTTGCACCTTCTACGAGGAATTTTGTATCGGCCATCTCTCCTTTGCGATCCTTTAGGCGGACAAGCTCCTTAATCATTGGATTAGACGGCGATTGAATTTTAGAGTGTTGCATATAGTCTCAAAATTACTGTTTTGAGTGGAGGTATAGACAAGACGCTCCACTCGGAAGCGCTCGGTTAGTATCGATTTCTTGAACGCACATTTCCGAGGCCTGGAAATCGGCACGATCTGAATCAGTAATCGCGATCAAAAGATTTTTCAATGCAATCGGCGTATATCCATTGCTGTGAGATGAAAGTAAAATAAACAGATGATCATCTGCAAGAAGCAGTTTCAATGCATTTAAAAGTGGTACAAGATGGTCTTCAATTTGCCAGACCTCATTATTTGTACCTCTCCCAAAACTGGGAGGATCTAAAATGATTCCGTGGTATTTGTTACCGCGGCGAACTTCCCGTTCAACGAACTTTTGGACATCATCCACAATCCAGCGCACAGGCGCTGCTTCGAGCCCGTTTGCCTGGGCATTCTCTTTTCCCCAGTTTACACTGGTTTTCGAGGCATCCAGATGGACAACTTTTGCACCTGCAGTTGCACATGCAAGGGTAGAGCCACCGGTGTATGCAAAAAGATTTAAGACGTTTAGGTCGAGGTCTGGTTGCTTCTCTCTTTTCGATTTGATGAGTTGATTCAGTTTTGTCCAGTTGCTGTCTTGTTCCGGGAAGATTCCAAGATGTCCAAAATCAGTAAGAGAAATGACTAACTTTACTGGCCCTTGCTGGATCGTCCATTTTTTTGGAAGTAACTTGTTGTGTATCGTCCACTTTCCATCGCCACCGCTGAATCTTTGAAAGGTTGCGTCCACTTTCTTCCAAACCTCGAGATCCAACCTTGGAGTCCAAACTGCTTGAGGTGAAGGTCTAACAAATTTATACGGCCCCACTTGCTCCAGCTTCTGGAAATTGCCGCTATCAATCAACTTGTAATCAAATGTCATGTTGAAATTCCCATTTTTTACCAGCTTGAGTCTTCGTAATCTCTTTTTGCAAACCACCAATGCTGCATGGTATCCACAGTTTAAAGTTTAACAGATCGATACTGTTTCCCCAAGTTTAGCTTTTCAAAATCACATTTTGTTTCTATGTTATAGGTTTCAGTTGTAGTTTACTTAGGAGTCGCTATGGGTTCTGTGTGGAAAAATTCCAGAGTCATGAAATTGTTTGCCATTCAGACTCCCATTGTTCAAGCTGGAATGGTTTATGTTTCTGGCGGGAAGTTAGCAGCTGCTGCCGCAAATAGCGGCGCACTCGGTTTGATTGGAGCCGGTTCGTTTAAGCCAGCTGAACTTCATGATCAAATCATAAAGGCCAAATCACTCACCAATGCCCCTTTTGGAGTCAATTTGCCTTTGCTCTATCATGGAGTAGAGGAGCAGATCGATATCGCTTTGAAGCAAGGAGTAAGGATTTTTTTTACGTCTGCTGGCAGTCCTAAAAAATACACTGGATTTTTGAAAGACAAGGGTTGTGTGGTTGTTCATGTGACCTCGTCGCCGGAGTTAGCGAAGAAATGTGAAGAGGCAGGGGTTGACGCAGTCGTAGCAGAAGGCTTTGAAGCAGGTGGTCACAATGGTCGCGATGAAATCACGACCATGGTTTTAATTCCACAAGTAGTCGATACAGTTAAGATTCCAGTGATTGCTGCTGGTGGTATCGGAGACGGGCGAGGTATTTTAGCTGCCATGGCATTGGGAGCATCTGGAGTTCAGATTGGTTCTAGGTATGCTGCTACCGTCGAAAGTTCAGCCCATGATAATTTTAAGAATGCCATTGTTAAAGCAGGTCCTGGAGATACGATGCTTGCCATGAAGGGACTTGTTCCCGTCAGGCTGCTAAAAAATAAATTCTATCATGATATTGCTAAGCTTGAATTATCGGGTGCAGATAATGAAATCATTAAAGCTCATTTGGGCAAAGGTAGAGCTCGGCAGGGGATGTTGGGCGGAGATCTGATTGAAGGGGAGCTCGAGATCGGTCAAGTTTCAGGAATGATCAAATCTGTTTTGACCTGTCAGGAACTCATGAATTGTTTTGTAGATGAATATCAGAAAGCACGGGAGCGGATTTAGAATCTAGACTGTTGGATAGTATATCGTGAGTTAAAATTAAATCAGGACATAGAGGAAATATTTGAGATGGAAGTGACAGCGCGACGCGTGAAACGTGGTTGGATGAATTTAAAGGTTGTTCAAATTGTTGAAGATACCTGGGACTGTAAAACTTTTTTTATGGAAGATCTCGAAGAAGGTGGCAGAACCTGGGACTATTGGGCCGGTCAATATTTGACAATCCGCTACGACGATGTGGCTGAGAAGCCATTAGTGAGAAGTTACACCATGTCTTCATCGCCGCGGCAAGTTGCGAATTGTGCAGTAACAGTGAAACGAGTCGAAGGTGGTCTCATCTCCAACTGGATGTGCGATAATATAAAAGTAGGTACAGTCTTACGGGCTCGAGGCCCCATTGGAAAATTTATCTATGAACAGGATAAAGACAAAGCACATTTAGTGATGGTGGCAGCCGGAAGCGGAGTCACCCCTTTTATCAGTATTATGCGCGAGTACCAAGATCGACTCGGTCAATCTGGATCACCTCAAAAGATGACACTCGTCGTTTCGTATCGTTCCAGGAAAGATCTAATTTTATGGCGTGATATAGAAGAAATTGCGCGGCACCCAGGCTGCCAAGTATTTGTGTCTTTATCTAGGGATAATGATGCTCCATCGACGTTCTATCAGGGTCGGTTATCGATGGACAGTTTGAACGGCATGCTGAACTCTAGCGTCGACTTTACTAATGCAACATTTATGTCTTGTGGGCCTCAAGCCATAATGGATATGGCCAAGTCTTTCGCTCAAATGAAGGGTGTTCCTGATTCTCAGATTAAAACGGAATCTTTCGAATCATAAATGAAAATGTAATTTTGAACTGAAGAGCGATTTAAGCTTCAATACTAATGTGTTTAGATTTTCATCGATCTACTTGCGACATCGCATGTGGCTTAAGTAAATTTGCATCTGCTTCAAATTGGGGAATATGTGCAATGAATTTTAATGAGGACACTTGTTTTGCACTTTTGCACAGGCAGAGGAAGGAAAAAAGTTTTTTTTGCCTAAAACAAACAGCGCCATAGAGGTGGTCCCTATGGCGCTGTTTACATTTACCGATATCTTGAACTTGAATCAGTCTTTGCTGGAAAATATGTTTTTAACTGTTCCCTCGTCATTGATGTAATCAATCTCCCAAAGACGACTGCCCATACTGCGCTTGATCAAGATTTGATTTTTTGTTCCGCCAATTTTTGTGATCCTTGCGAGGACCGTCATGCTTGAGGAATGCAAGCTGACCCCCATAAATGATCCTGAAGCAACCGTCCTGGGCCCATAAATCTTAAATGCCCTTTCAGAGTCAAAAGAAACTGGGTTGTATCCTCCTTCTTGCTTGTTTTGTTCTAGTAAAAACTCATGACTTCCCGTGGTGTCAGCTATTCTTAGATAGTATTCATAATTGCGTCTCTGCAAGCTAGCCACAGGATCGCCTATTGGATCGCGATCCATGATATCTTTGAATATGGCCAAGGCTCTAGGTTTGTAAGCTTCAATGCGATACGTGAAGCCAATCTGAGTAAAGTCTCGAGATTCAATTGATGTTATTTCTCTCTTTAAATCGATTCGACTGAGGTTAGAAATTGCATCTGCCTGCTCTTGCCCTCTCCCCATGGTTGCGGTCAATAGATTTGCATGTAAAGTTTGCGAGTCCATTATTGTATCTTGAATATGTCCATTGCCAAACACATGACCAAGCTCATGAAGTAAAACCCCTGATAGCGCGTTCTCGACTTTCCAGCTTGGGAAATATTGGCCTGAGAAAACACTTCCAGCAGGAGCGATCCAGATAAAGCCCTTTCCCCAACCATTGTAGACACTGTATTCAGTCCTTTGTGCAAGGCCAAGTGGATTCCAATGAAGTTGATTGTCAAGGATAGGACGAATAGGATCTTGATCCCTTGGATGACCTATAAGGAACTTCAGATCTGTCTTGTCGGAGCAAGAAGTCGATGGATCCAATATGAATTTAGTTGTCAATTGAAGATGTGTTGGCTCGTCCTTATGCACCTTTCTCTCTAGAATGTATGATTGCCAAGTAGAAAGCGATTTCTCAATCGCGGCTTTAACTTGCTCTAAATTAGTTCCACTCTCATTGTGGATATCGATGCAATATTTGACGACTTTGCGGCTATCTAAAAACCAAGCTGAGTTTTCGTCTGGCCTTCCTAAGTCGGCAGTGTTTCCTCGATCGTGTCCAGCAAAACCTGGTGTCGTCAATAGCAGAGGCAAAAACATCGTTAGCATGAAAGATTTCATTTATTCTTTTTCCTTTATCGTCATAGGCATTAATTGAATATTTAACTCGTAAACCTCATCTTGTTTACCTGTTTCCAAAAGCTTGGCCAAGCTTCTACGAAATTCTCTAATGGCAGACTTCGCCTGCGGTATTTTGCTAGAATCAATTGCCATCGTTATAGATGACACATCTCGCAAATTTAAATCGATATCATCAAGTCGATCGATAGTTCGACGCATACTTGTTTTTTGAGAATCTCGGATGATCGCGGAAGGAATGTCTGTAACAGTCGTCGTATTGGAGGAAAGAAGTTTCCATTGTTTACTTTCCTTAGATATCAGTTTGCAGTTTACGAGGTCGTCTACTGCGGCTCTTACCTTTGTCACTGGGATTCCAAGGCGTTTAGCGATATATGCCTCGGAAGATTTAAATCCTGACGTCTCCATTAATGAAAGTATTGCGTAGTGATACCACTGCGTTGCAATTTGCTGCGGATCTGCGAGTTTGTAGTCGATGGCAAAATTGCTTTTTCTCGAGAACGTTTTCTTTAATTCTTTATGCTCT
>JAPLFV010000134.1 GCA_026390495.1 Pseudomonadota bacterium
CAGATGAAACGTCTTAAAGGCATTTACGAGGGCGGCGGTTTAGTAGATCCAATCCGTTATGTGCCAGACCAAAAATACCTGCCGAAGCCGACGCCGGCTGCCCAAAAGCTAATAGATGAGATTATTGATCTTGCAGAAAGTGTAACGCTATTGACCAGAATCAAAGAAGCAGAAGGAAGAATGCTAAAGCGTCAATTCGAGAAAGCACATCGCAGTCAAAAACAGGCTGATGATATAAAAGATGAACTGGAAGAAAATGGACCCTACTGGCCAGCTACACTTCAAAAAGTCATAGACAGGGCTAATCAACAAGTTGCAAATGTCCAAAAGCCAGGGGAGATTGCTAGGAGAGAGATAAGAAAAAGGAACTTGGCAGTTTGTGAAGAGCAGCTAAAAATTCTCCTGCCGGAATTGGGATATACTCATAATAGATGGGATCTTGCAATCCGCATGCCCGAAGTAGTCAAGGAGACACAACAAGCAGTAAACAAACGTATGGATGAGGCGCTACGTGCCAGTCGCACCAGAGGCCGCACCGCTCTAATACCACGAAGTCAACGTCAACAACCACCAGGTCAAGGTGAACAACCACCAGGTCAAGGTCAACAACCACCAGGCCAAGGTCCACAACAACCAGGCCAAGGTCAACAACCACCAGGTCAAGGTCAACAACCAGAAGGTCAAGGTCAACAACCACCAGGTCAAGGTCAACAACCAGGCCAAGGTGAACAACAACCAGGCCAAGGTCAACAACAAAGGCCAGTTAGTGCAACAGAACTTGCAACCAGAAGATTTGCTGAACTACCTCCAGAACAAAAAAAACAAATAACGCGTTCATTTCAAGACGCTCCGGAGGATTGGGATTCGGATTTAGGCAGCACATTAAGAGCGGGGCCTTCTGGAGGAAGGACGAGTCAACCAAGTATGAGTCAACAACAGGAACAAGAGGAACAACAGGAACAAGAACGCAAAGCAATAAAACTAAAAGAGCACACTGGGCTCGCTAGAGGATTCTTCGACAGAAGAGGTCCTAAAAAAGAAAAAATAACTCCGACAGATAGACCTTTAGAAGAAAGAACATGGCTAGGACGTTTACGGATTCGCCTGCTTAGACGATTTCAGGGTACCACACTGGAACATAGACCTTTTGGTCGTATTCGAAAAGGGACTCCGTACATTAAGGATGGCGTACTAAGAAAGCACGACTTTTTTGATCTTCAAGAGTTTTTGATGGACGAGGAGGAAGTCTCTACAAAACGTGACCTTCCACGACTAGAAAGAATGCAACTATTTTTTAACCGTGTGAAAGAGCTGTTGGGTACATCTCAGGAATTAGATCGAAACCATTTATTTCGACCTGTTCCAGTTCCAGTTATGTCAGATTACACGGTGAGAAAAATACGTGCTCATGTGAGAGCAGAACGTTTAAGACCTTTATTTCAACTTAGACAACAGTATTCGGTAAAACGTCTCCCACGTCAAAGACTTCGATCTTATTATAAAAAGTTTCATTCAATCCGACAAAGCATGGCATTTCGACAAGCATGGTGGGATAAGGTTTTACCACAGGTTCGAGCGGACCTTAATGTTCAATTCCAACATCAACAGAATAGTTTACTTAAACGAAGATATGATACATTATCAGATTTTGAAATTGTAAAACGCAATAATGAGGCAACTGAGAAAAAGATTGAAAAATTATCTCTTGTGTCACCTCAGGAATCTCGCACTTTATCTTCTTCTGAGAGAAGAAAAGCAGAAGCCGAAAAAATTCGAAACGGAATCAATAAAATCCCATTAGAAATTGGTGATTTTGACTCCAAACCGTTAGCAATGCCGGCAGCTATTAAATTAAGAAAAAAAGCCATGTTGAAATTAAGACTTGGATCTTCGTCTGGTCTATCAAAAAGAGGGGCTCGCTTGGTCAAAAATGCAAAAAAACCAAAAGAACTCGTTTTATCGTCTTCGCATCCCCCTTCTTCCCCCGAAGGGGGACGGGAAGAAGAGCGAATCAAAGAGAGAAGTAGTGATAAAGATGCGGCTAAGGAAGATCAAATGAAAAGCAGAGGTCCTTTTAATAGTGAAACGAATGTTACTTCAAATCCGAGTTTATCAGCTGAAGTTTCTGAAGTCGCTGAAGTTTCATTACCGAATTCTGAACTTCGATCTTCATCTTTATCTTCATCAGGAAAAAGAGGAAATGGTGTCACGAATAAACGTCCAAAGGATGTTATTTCTCAAGTTTTAGAAGCAACACTTTTAAATGAAAATAAAACAACTCCGGTGGGTAATAAACATGCACTCATTCCAACTACATCCATTCCATTTTATGCAGGTTGGGATGAATCTTTAAGAAAATTTGTTGTTACAAATCGATTATTAACACGCCGTGATGCCGATTCTGAACTTCGAATTCGTAATAATTATGATTCTCGCTTGTCTAAACTTATCAATATCGAACCAGAACTCGGTAAAATCACAAATGTACAATTCACATCGCCGATTAGAGGGATGGCTGCAGGAACAGCATTTGCGATTGCCGTTCCATTTGGAGTTTATGATACAGAGCAGTTCTTTTCTGTTGGTCATGATGGCTTTGCACCTATCGGTTGGCGTCGATTTGCATTCCGACAAACTTTATTAAAAACATGGCTATATCAAAGAGCGACGAATAAATTAAATCCAAAATCAGCGAAACGAAGAAAACCACGAAGCAAAGTAATTGTTCGAAATAAAACGACAATTTTGAATAAAACAAAACCCATGAAAGTGATTTCAAAATTAAATTATAAAATTGATGAGAAAGTAAACCCATTATTTAGGGCAACTCCAATTTTTAATAAAAAAGGCACTGACCTTCTACTAAAAAATAGAAATAGTCGATTCCGTACTCGACTAGTACGTTACCGTACTAAAATAACAAAAGTTCCAAATGTGTCTGTTCTGCCTTCACTAGGGCCTCGTTTAGCTGACGTTTTACCATTACAATATACACAGATTTTCTTTGTAGGTGACCGAACTTTTGATGATATGACGATAAAACGTCATCTTCGTGAGGACTTCCCTGAAAATGTAACACTTTCAAATCCTTCACCACGATTTGTACCTGATTTCACTTTACGTCAATTAGTAAAACCAATTCGCGTCTTTCATATTAAAAACGAACTAGGTCATAGTTATGAAGATCCATATGTCATTCCACGACGTGTGAAATTCCTTCGTTACAAATCTGATCCAATGCGTTGGCGACCTATAGGAGCTCAATTACTTGAAGGAGTCTCTATTACTGATTTTATTAAAGATATTCGTAAGTCAAGAGCTATTAATCTCATTACCATGAGACAACCGGTTCCTGTTGAAAATCTAGAACAAGAAGAGAAAAAACAGAGACTGCCAGTACGTGCGGCTCAACAAATTGTTCGTAATGTTCAAAGAATTGAACACCGTGAAGGGGGTCTTGTATGGGACGACGATTATTTAAGATTAGTTCAA
>JAPLFV010000248.1 GCA_026390495.1 Pseudomonadota bacterium
GGCCAGATAGTAATCAAAAGCATCTCTGCCCATAACACTTTTATAGTGATAAATGCCTCTGTACCAAGTAACTACCAAAGTCCAGTGAATTCAATCCAATACTCCTTAGACGGAGGTGCATCATGGATTACACCGGTATCGGCCTTCAAAACGAGCTCTATTACTCTTGGCGGATTGACCCGAAATACCGTTTATAACATTCGTCTGCGTGCAATAAATCTTGTTGGGGCGGGGCTTGCATCAACCACGGTGAGGACTAAAACCCTTAAAAAATAGTCATCAGTGAACTTCATAAACGTAGGTCCGTAAGCCGCTTCTGGTTCCAGCGGCCCCCTAGGTAACTGTCCTCTGAGTTTCAGGGATTTGCAGTCGAATCATTCTTCTTGATCGTCGCCTTGCTGATCGCCGCATTTTCCCGGCTGTGGACATCGAGTCTTCAGGTACTCGTCGTGAAGAAATCTTGATGGCGCCAGATGAGTTGAAGATTATCTGGAAACTACGCCGCGTACTTCACGCCCTTGATCAGCAGCAGTCAATTGAACTTCTGCTTACCAAGTTGCGCGAGACCAAGAGCAATCTTGAGTTCTTGATGCAGGTGCAAAAGACGATGCCAGAAGTATCAAACGGTTTACCAAACGAAGATATTTCAAGTAGCGACTAAAAGTAACTTTTAAGCAATTGGCGGGGCCTTCGGGTCCCGCCAATTTTTTTATGCACTAAACAAATTGCATCCCGAGAATTTGCTGCCTCACACCTATACTCATTCGCAACAGGTAAACCACAACTTGAGGGAGTTGTAAATATGGAAGAGTTTGTGCAGTTCGACAAAATGTTAACTCCGAGCCTCATAAAAATTATTTTCTGGGCTGGATTGTTTCTGGATCTATTTTTTGTCATTTCAGCGATTGCCTTACCGTCGCTCGGAATTTCGAACTTAATGCCATTGACCGGGCCAGGGGGAATTATTCTTCTGCTATTCATCGGGCTATTTTTTGCTCTATTTTGGCGAGTTTTGTGTGAGCGGATAATTATTGATTTCAAAATGCACGAGGAATTGAAGCGAATAGCAACGGGCTCTAACGCGCCGAGCCTATAGATAGCCTAAGTGAAGGACCTAGTCATTGGTCTGGTCCCTTGTGCTTGAGCGATTATTCAAGCAGCGACTAAAGCTAGCGTTTAAGGAATTGGCGGGACCTTTGGGTCCCGCCAATTGCTTGCTCGGAACAAGTTGCACTATTTGCCTTTACTTAAATCAAATCAGTTTGGGATTATTTGAATTGCTTTCCCTGAAATTGATTTCATAGCACCAAAATGTCTGCGATCAAGTGTCATTACTTTATTGGTTTCAAATCTTGCGGCTAGAGCAATTAGTGATGCATCTGTAATGCCAATTCTCAAATCCGCATATTTCGCCACCACTTCAGTCGCGGTGATGAAATCTTCGGTAGTCAATTGCACAAGTTCAAATGGGGCAGTCAATAAATTATTCAAAGCGCGTAGTGAAAATTCTGATGAATTAGCTTTCGAGATCATGTAGTCGAATTCAGCAACTACATAAGGACTGACAATCAATTCTTGTTTCCTGGAGTACGCAATTTTTCGAAGCTCTAGATGGTGCATATCTCGTGGGTCGTGCATCGCCAGTAGAGCGCTGGTATCAACGATTATCACTCTTGGCCAAACCCCTGCATTTCGGCTTCAAGATTTGACAAATCCCAGTCGGGGAGTGCAATGCCTAGTTCAGTTACTAAATCAAAATTTGGGGCAGAATCCTTCAGGTGCATGACAAACTCCTTTTCAAGTGCGGATCGGATTAACTCTGCTTCCGAGCAATTAAGCATTTTGGCCTGCGTCTTAATCGCGGAAACTATCTCATCTGTGAGGTAAATCGTCGTCTTCTTCATAAACGTATGGTAACGCGTATGGTATTAAATTTGCAAGGTCAGTGGGCTCTTCTGTGGGCAGCGAGCGCTGAGGTTGGAGTTTAGCCAGGATTCGAACCTTCAACCGACAGGGTGTCCACGACGAGCTTTAATCTTTACCACTAGCGATGCTTCAAGAATAGGTTTTCGATATTCAGTGATCTTTAACTGCA
>JAPLFV010000330.1:0-12572 GCA_026390495.1 Pseudomonadota bacterium
CCGGGCGCTCATTCTTTCTCAATGAGCAGTAATGCTGACGGTGGATTAAAGGTATCTACTGTTTTTGATTTTAAATCTTGGCAAATGGTCCAAAGAACACTTGGCTTAGCACATGTTCCACCAGATATGCACGACAGCTCCATAACGCTTCTGGAAGGTCAAGTGACGACTGGGAGGTGTGAATCTAGTGATTCCAACGCGAATATTGAATGTGTCTTTAATGAACCCGTAACTGCAAATCTAAGCACAGGATGGGGTCTCAACGGTGATAGATTATTTGATTTTAAAATCTTGAGTTTTAGGAAAATTACAAATGATACGCAAAAGGTACTTCTAGAAATACAGCTTGCTTCAATGGATGGTACTAAATCTGGTAAGACCCAAACTTGGACATATGAAAAATCTAACTGCAGCTTAGATCAATGATTGAACATTACATTCTAACCGGCCAATTCTAACCAAATTTCCACCAAGTCACGTTTTATGATCTGTTTATAAAAAAGCTCTACTTGCGACGTCGAAACCACGCGGACACTTTGATTCAGTGCATCATGACCAGTATTGCGCTGGTCATCAAACTGGAAATTAGAAAGTAGGGAGCGTTAACAGATAGACTATTTTAGAATTGATACGATCCAAGTACCCAAGGCCACCGCCCCCAATCCAAGGACTGTATTCGCACCGACATTAAGTAATGCTAAAGCTATATCTCCATTTCGCATCAGCTGAAAGGTCTCTAGTCCAAAGGTAGAAAACGTCGTGAACGAGCCCAAAAATCCCATCGCAAAAAACAACGACAACGTCGAAAACCACTGATGATCGCGCATCGATTCAAAAAAAATCCCCGCAAGTAAACATCCTGCGAGATTGATAACAAGTGTCGGAACCGGAAACGCAGAGGTCAATGATGCCTTCGACAACTGATAGACGCCGTAACGTGCGATTGCACCAAAAGACCCTCCGATGCCAACCAATAATATCTTATCCATGTAACACCGACCCTCGATTAAAGTGGTTCACAATGCACCTAAGATTTCGCATGAACTGGTGCTACTTCCCTGCTTTCTCGACTAGGATATGCTTTTGAAACAAAAGAATCATGCATGGGATTGCAAACAAAAAGTTTGAGCATGACAGTATAGAAAATACAAACCAAACCGACGTAAACACCCGGGCCAATCTGTTCTGGGTTCACTAGATTGCGTGTCACATGCATAATCCCAACGATCACTCCAACGAGGCCTGATAGCACAGCAAAGTCACCAAAGGATTTAAACACTCTCGATGCGTCAATGTACTCGGCGCGACTTGCAGGTTTTCCTGTCATTGCGATAGCAAACGATCGAAACACGTGTTGAGTCGGGTACGCTATGATCAAACCAGCAAGAGCTCCACCGACCGTAATCAAAAACGGCGTCAGGCGCATCACCGAATGAGCATTTCCGCCTTCGATAGCCATCCCTCCAAAGATAAACCCAAGACCAAGAATGACTCCGGTAAGAATTCGCATCACAAACCTCCCATCGAAATAATAAGAAAGAAAATTCTTTAATTGCGCGAGCCTTCTATTCTTAAAGATAGTCTCGTACTGAGACAAAATATCTTCACTGGAACCAAACCGAGTGCAGGCAATGTTAAACGCTTCAGGAAGTTCATGATGAGATTGCAAATCGTCGATTTCGTCCCGCAGATGTGATTCAATCTCTTCAAGGCGTTGTCTGCTGACTAATTTTTTGTCGGCAATTTTGTTCAAAAACTGGCTTAGCGAAAACTCCAGATCAAAAGAATCCTTATGCATGGGCACCGTCCCTACCCCCAAGAATCATCTTATGAGCCAAATCCCATTGATCAAGTTGCTCAGTCAATCGAGTGCGACCCTTGTATTCGATTTGGTAGTATTTGCGGCGGCGTCCTGTATCTGATTCCTTCCACACAGATTTTATAAATCCTTGCTCTTCCAAGCGATGCAAAACCGGATAGAGCATTCCCTCCGTCCACTGAACCTTATTTGCAGACAGCGCGAACACGTCCTTAATCAATGCATAACCATAGCTTTCTTTGCGTGATAGGATAGATAGAACCAGAGGTTCTGCAGTGGCTGCGATCAAATCTTTACTCAAAGTCATAGGGGCCTCCTTTCGTCTCTACAGAAATGATACCTAGAAGTTCTAGGTAATGTCAAAACCGCTTAGATCATGGTGGAAGCCTAACGAAAACATAACAAGCTGATTGCGCATTAAGAATCGGCGTAATTTACAATTATGCTAGAAGTCATCCCTTGATGCCGCTTGTGAATGCCAAAACGAACTCGGTACATTTTGAATAATGCAATCTATATAAAACTAATCGATCTTTGAGTAGAGGCCCATCAAGGAGCTTAAATCACTCTTTAAGCGGCGGTAGGCTGTCGAGCCTAGCTTTCTTTCAAATCTCGCTTCGATCTTGGCGATAATATTGATCGATGATCCAATCAAGGTCTCGCCCTTTCGAGTAAAAACAATATTGACTTGGCGTCCATCAATCGCATCTGACATTTTCCTGAGATAACCCCTACGAATTAAGCTATCCACTTGTTTGCTAATGGCCTGTTTTGAGACACCCGCATATTGCGCCAGTTGAGAAACAGTTGAGCCAGACGGATCAACATACCGCAAAACATTAAAATCACTCCTTGTGACGTCGATAATATTTTCTTTAGATAGGCTTGCCATTAAGTCGTTTTCAAACAAGTTAAAAAGGGAAATCATAAAGCGCGCTAATGGTTGCTCGTGATTCAAGTCCTGAGGATGAATCTTGATGCGCGATAATTTTTTTGTCGCCTTTTGCTTCATGATTGACGCCTTGTAAAATGGGCTTCTAATAATGGAGCAAGCAACTCAGGTGATTCTGCGGCCACAAAATGACCAACATTGGGCAATTCACTCACAAATGCACCAGGGAAAATTTGTTGCCAACGCTTTAAGTTTCTCTCAGAAACAAGTTTATCAGCCATCCCCCACACAATCTGCACTGGAATCAAGACACTCTTCAAGTCTTCCGATCTTTGCCACGCGGAATTTTCAAAATCAAATAATGCTCTTAAAAACCCTACAGCTCCCGACCTCTCATCCGGCGATGGAAACTGCGCCATAAAATGTTTGTGAAGCTTTTTCGTCAGAGGTCGATGGGAACCCCAAGCCATCTTGATAAGAACTCTAGGGCTAAAATTAAGATAGCGGTAAAGTGCAGGCAGAATCCCCGAGGTGACTAGCGGCTTCTGCTGCTTCATTTGTGGCTCAGTTTCTATAAGCGGCCAATACCAAGAATTCAAAATCGTGAGACTTAATATCTCGAATTCTTTATCCTTGAGCAGAGGCAATGCAATGACTCCGCCAAAATCATGAACCACCAAATGAAACGATGTGATCTTGCTCTCAACTAGACTATGTCTAAATCTCATTTGATGGTTTTGAAGAGAATAGTCGCCGTTTTTTGGCTTTGGTGACTGACCAAACCCCAAGTGGTCGATCAAAACACACCGAAAATTATTCGCCAGTATTGAAGCCACCTCAGCAAACTCTCCTGAGTAGGTTGGAGTCCCATGAGCAAAAACAACATTGGGTCCATTTCCTTCAAAGCTGATTGCAAGCTTCTGATCGTTATTCATAGCAATTTGGACCCCCATTAATCAAATAGTCAACCAAGTTGACGATTTAGTCAATAGTGAAGATCAATTTGAATCAAATCAAAAGAAAGTGAGTGAATAGATTAAAGGTTTCGAGAGAAGAACTCAGCTATCTCTTCAAACTCTTGAACACATGCTGCCTTGGAAAAAACATGACCTTCGCCCGCAAAGATGCGTAGACTGGTCTCTAGACCGACCTTTCGACGTGCCTGGTCCATGCGTACTGATCTATCGTGACCCCACACCTGGTCTTGGTTTCCGTGACCGATGTAAACTGGAGCCTTGATTGTTTCTACGGGTATGCGCATGCCAGGGATTACCAGTTCATTCCATTTTTTGTCTGAGGAAGCCTCGTCTAATCCTGCGAACAAATCGTCAGGATGCACACTTTGCTCTTTTAACTGATCTCCGTGAATCTCCACTCCGTTCCATAACCATGCAGCACCATATTGATATTTTTTTACTGAATTCGAATCATACTTCGTATCAACAATGGGTTCTTGTCTGTTAGAATCCCAAGCCCCCACAACACAGTCAGACGGCGCATGAACCGCAATAGCTTTAAGTGGAAATAAATCTTGAGCAAGACTACCAAACAGCAAAGCCATTTCTGCCCCGCGTGAAAAACCCATTAAACCAACGGAAACGCGCCTATCTTTTTCGTCAATGATCAATCTTTCTATAGCACTCAGCAGATGTTTAAGTTCAATTTGATAAAGTAATTCAGGTAGGCCCGGCAGCCCAAAATAATGATACAACAAAACTCCGAGCCCCCGTTGCAGCAGTTGACGGACAAGCCCTTCGCTACGCTCCCTAGACTGCAGTGGCCCGCCACTACCGTGTAGAATGACAACATAGGATACGGCATCTCGTTTTAGACCCAAGTCGGGTCTAAAGAGTAGCGATTGAGGGAAACCAGAAAACTCAACCGGTTTAAGATTGTTTGAATAAGTAGATGTCATATACAACCCGTTTTGATTTCAAATCTCAGTTTGGGCACCAATGCATTCGAAAACGAATATTTTATCAAACAGTGGTCTGAGTGAATATCATTTAGATCAGTCTAACCTTGTCGATGCAACAAATTTGTTTTCACCAGAAAATTATCATGCACCCGCACTAGACTCACCTGTGCCGCAATACTCCCAAGTAGCGCCATAAACATATCCCATTGTGTGTCCCACACGTCGCCTTGGGTGCCAAGAAAGGCATCTGCTGCCTCACCTGATAATGTTGCCGTGAGCCATTCGATCAATTCGTAGCAAGCACTAAAAGCAAGGCAAAGTGAACTAACGATAAGCCCCAACCATAGGCCTTTCTTTCTCAACACATCGTTTCGAAGTAAAACTTCACGAGCCAGGATCGCTGGAACAAATCCCTGCATCCAGTGCCCCAAACGATCATAATGATTGCGCGCCAGTCCAAGCAGGTCTTGGATCCAAAATCCTGCCGGAACTTCTGCATAGGTATACTTTCCACCAATGCATAAGACCACACCATGAAGGGCCATTAGGCCAATCAATAACGACGTGATTTCATATTTTAGGTGAAGCCTAACAGCAAAGGGAGCAATCAGCAAAACCGGAGCGACCTCAAGAAACCAAGTAAACCGATCTTTTGGCTGCAGTCCCGACCAAACAAGAACTAGTCCGACAAAGGCCAAGCACATGACTCCGAAATGGCGAGCAATTAAACTCATAGCAAAGACCCTCAATTCTTCAATTCGAAACCGTGCAAGGCTTCACTTCACTCCAACAACCAACGGACGCCCCTTCCCTATCAATTCTGACGAAATCACCTCTACATGATAAATAGAGTTCAAATCCTCACGGTAAAGGGCAACACCAAAAGTAGGTCCGTTCGGAAACTCACCCAAACCCTCGCACTCGCCTTCTGCTAACAACACACTTTTCTCAGCACCGGATTCAATCGAAACATTTGCCTTTGTGGCTGTGATTTTTGAAATAGTTAATGGAACTGCCTTTAACCCAATGCCACTTTGATTGGAAACCTTGACCGCACAAGGGACAGAATGTTGGACTGGAATCATTTTTAACAAATACCCCATCAACGGCAAAAAACCCATACCAAGCAAAAATGCAGGAATATACTTTTTCATTTTAAACCTGACTCCTAGATCCCTCATTTTAATTCATGATATCCCTTAATATCTTTTCAAAGCCAGAATCAGTTTCGTCCTTTGATAAATGAATTGCGTCCTTCGAAACAAAATCATTCTTGGCACTCACCCAAATATCTAATTTCTGAATTTTTGTTTTAAACTCAGGATTCTTATCAATTGTATTGTTATAGAAGCGTTCAACGCTGGAAATACAGTCTTCTGAGGAAACCGAATGATGGCAATAAAAGGTAATATTGCCTACGACTCCTGAACCAAATGGTTTTCGTCTTAACGCGGCACGTTGTGATAAAGCAAGATTTATCTCTTCTATAGAGGCATTGATATCAAGTTCAATCATGGCATAAAAGGTTTTCCATTTCGTTTTAGTTCCAAAGTTAAATGTATGGATTCCCAAAATAGAAGGGTCATCTTGCCAACTTGCCAAACTCTGATCTAACCGTTGAATTGCACTAGAACATTGGGCATTTGAAAAAGAAAATTTCCGGGCCCCAAACTCCTCCTTCATACACTCGACGGCAATATCAAAAGGCTTTGCTGGCACAAAAAGTCCAAGCAGACCTTCCTTTACAATCTGCATTCGAGTTTTCAATCTTGCTAGGGACTCCTCTGGTTTGCGCATATCCAAAAACACATAGTTAGAAGTGCTAAAGGCAAATTCTCCAAGTTTTATCTCTTTGGTCGAATAGGTAGCTTGCGTATACTTAGGAATCTGCTTACCTAAAGAACCTAAGGCAATATCACACTCCTCCTGAGTAATCCCGGTAGCACATCCGACTTTTACTGGCACTGAAGAAAACTGCGTGTGTTTTATCACTTTTAAACTAGCAATGCTTTCTGCAGTACGAGGAAACTCACTAGCACAGGCAATGCCACCAATGTTAAAGAGCCAAACATTGAGTAATGTTTCGAATGGCTGCTTATCCGTCTTATTAGCTTGATTATCATGCGAAACAATAGAGGAAAATAATTCTCTCATCGATTGTCTCAAGTCACTTTCACCAGGCTTACCTTTACAGCCAGAAGCCGCGCTCAAGATTGACTCAGCTGCAGATTTTGTACCAGGTAGATCGCTGGACTTCAAATTACCAAAAAGGGAATCAAAGTTCACTTTGTTCCAATCATCTACCACCTCCAAGGCCTTAGTCAAAATGATTAGGGTACTAATTCCTGGTGCATCCTTTGACCTTCTTTCAATGTCATCTGTAAACGGTTTGCGGTTCCAAATTTCCTCTACGCTACCAAGAACTCTCAGCACTGACGAAGGCGATGCTTTTATACTGGTAATGCAGGATGGATCTCTGACCATCCAATATCCAGTCTTCCCATTTGCCCAAAGCGTATCGCGTATAATTTTTATATCAACTTCATCAAGAAAATTCTTAGTTACCAAATTGCATTTTTTGACGACATCGGCAGACTTACCCGTGGCACGACAGGTCTTGATATACTGATCGGCACTTGCAAAAGTCCCTCTCAATGACTTAGACGACGCGAACCGAGGATCCAACTCTGGACTCATTCTCGTCCAAAGGACCCTGTCACGATCTCGACAGTGGGCCGCGATGCTAATCTCAACCATCCAACCAGTGTCTTTTTTATAGAGGGCATCTTGACCATAAACCTCGTTGTAGGCAGGGTGCTGAGAAAAATAAAAGCCTTCCTCACCAGGGGCATAACTTGTCGACGGAATGTCACCCCATTCAGTTTCGTTAAACGTAGAGTTACGGTCCCCATACTTTGCAAGATACTTATATTCACCAAAGTGATAACCAATCGCTGGCACATCGTCGCTTCGGACAACGCCACCTTTTACATCGCTGTCAGAGCCTTTGCGAGGTTTGCAGCCAAAACCCCCTATCGAAGTCAGGAGAAATCCATAGAGAAATATTTTCATGCTCCAGCTCCCTGCAGTGATTGATACGTCTATTATAACTTACAAAACACTTTGAAACAAATCTGCAGATATCAGTGACTTCCAGTAGATCTATTCAATTGAAGAACTAGATTTGTGACTCTTGTGCTCAATCGGCAAGTCGTTGCCGAATTCGAATCTTTTTCGGCAATGACTTGCCGATCTAGAAGGTCATCAAAATTCTAAAGTTGTTCTTTGTCAAGCCACGCTTCGTACAGTGAAGTTTAGCTCAAGGCCTAAGAGATCCAAAATCTTGTATAACTGAGTTAGGTTTTTATTGAGAATACTGACATCCGATAGTCAAATTGAATTAAGCCACTTTCTTCTTGCTAGAAGGAGTGACAACGATGTCAATTTTACCACCACAGGCTTCAACGATCTTTCTTAAGGTTTGTAACTCATATCGATCATACTCTGCATTTTCGTACCGGCTGATCGCGGACGCAGTCGTCCCTGCCTTCTTTGCGACTTGAGCCTGAGTTAGTTTTGCAAATGCCCGCAACGCAGCCAATTGTTCGCCAATCGAAAGCTTTGCATATTCAGTAGCAAATCCCTTTCGAAAATCCTTGTCCTCAAGCTTCTTCTCTACCCAGCTTTTTACCTTCACCGATTTCTTTTTCAAATGTGCTTCCTCGTTATACTTGCTGGAATGTGTCCGTCTGAGAAACCAACCACTCGGCTGCGGGCACCTCCCCCTTTTGAGTTTGATAAAACTCAACCCGAAACATCAATCCTTCAAATGCTAATTTAGTCTTTATTCGCCATCCCAAATTCCTCTAGTATTAGCATATATGCTAACATGAATCAACCGCACTGTCATGGTACTACTTGAAGTAAACCAAAAGGAGTTTGCAGAGTTGCTCGGATGTCAAAAAGGCAAAAGTGACAAAAGTATTGAATGGCACTCAAACCATGTCAAAAACTCAAGCTCTCCTTGCCATGGAAAGACTCTCCGTTGAGTTAGCTCAACCTGGTGCGATGAAAGCCCTTGTTAGCCAGTGAACTGAGAGCATAAAGATTAAAAAATGTGCGTTACTTCGACGTCGCAAGTAAAATGCTCATATTTTAGAACGATAAGGCCGCCCACGCACAGGCTAGCCACACGGCAATTCCAATTGCGCTGCTAACCAGCAAACTAACACCACGCTCAGGTTCAGCACCAACTTTTTGAAGTTTATCTAATTCTTGAAAACAAGTTGTCGCTAACAGGTGCTGACTATTCAGAGACACTCGATATGGATGATCACTAACTGTGCACATATCGAAAATTTTCTTTGTCGCATTTTCAATTGCCAATGCCGAAAATTGCTTTCGACGAGTCATAGTTTTCAGATATAGTCGGCTCAAGACCGCTGCTGGGTTTGGCTTCCATGGAACAAACCAAAGCAGTGTCCATTTCTCATATTTCAGAGCAGTTTGCTCATCTTCTAAACGATCTTCGCATTTGTCCATTTTTAGCACGGTGCTTTGCAAAGCCAGTTTATGTTCAGGGGTAAAACCATTCTCAAATGCACAGCCAAATGCCAATGTCGCTTTACGAATATCACCCCATTTAAATTCCTTAACACTTGAAGCAACTGCCATGCCTGCACCGATCGAGCCTGCCAGTCCACCGAGACAGCCTCCTATAAAAGTCCCAACCCCTGGGGCAATAAAGGTTCCTACCAGTGCTCCAACTTTTGCTCCTCCAAAAGCAAACGCACTCGCTACTCCTATCCGACCAGTATCAGCCGTGATATTGGCTCCGAGCTCTCGAATACTTTGCTTACCGCCATTGTATGCGGAAACATTTTTTAAGGTTTTTGCCGCTAGCATCACTCCCGCGACGATAGGGATCTCGTCTGTAATATCTGCCGAATCTGCAATATCAGACATTGCCTCCGCACCTTCCGCTACGGCTGCATCGTGACTAAATCCACCCGCAACAATCTCGATTCCCTTCGCTTTATACTCAGCTAAATCACCAGATGATTCTAGCTTTTCAAAAATTTCATCATTCACAACATAGTTAGTTGATTCTGGATGTTGCCCCAATTCACTCTTAAAATTAGACAAGCTGTCATAGGATTTAACAGACCATTCCGACACATTGCCGTCTGCATCAGTTACGAGAATATCGTTATCAGGATGATTTCTTTCCTCGAACGGCACTGCTGTTATGCCACGCTGCTCAAACATCGCAACGGCTGCGTCCTCGCCTGCTTGACCGGCGAACACTCGGGCATAGGTATCTAGAGAGTCGCTCGAGTCTAAGTTAACTGCTTTTTGCAACCAATCCCACATATCCGCATCACCCATCTCATGGTTGAATCTTCGACTCATTACCTCACGAAAATGTTCATGATCTTCACTCACGGAATAGAGCTCTAAAATTGACAAGGTAGCTACACCAACACCAAATGCCGCTCCTTCGGAAGCATCTTTTATCAATTTTTTGCTTTGAGTTAGTTTGGATTCAATAAAGGCGATCTGCCGGCGCTTCCAATAAATAAACCAAATGGTGGTCGCTATAAGGCCACCCAGCAACAACAGTGCGATTACTATGAACATAGGAATTCCTCTCTGAACTTGAGGCGAATATTATTTTGCCAGGCTGCCTTTACTGCGATACATCATAAATTTGCTATAGAAAGTGAAACACTCGACAACACGCAAAAGCCAATGAATGAAGATCCCGCCTCTTCTAGTAGCGCCCCCTCTAGCCTTCAGGCTGTTCGGTGGTTTGGGTGGTTTGTTTAGAGAAAACTTTAAAATGTGTGGATAGGTGTTAAATATCTGAGGATTGCCTAGTAAAACGGACCATGTGCAAGAATCTTGTTGTGTTGAATGTTGTCCACGAGGGACTACCTGACGCTGCAGCCGCCTGCCAAATCAGTTGCTTTTTTTATTTGAATAATTTGTTTTCAATAAAAGAAGACCAAGTCTTTGAAAGTAACAATTAGCCTAGACGCAAAAATAGAGGCCAATGATTTCGATTTAACAATTAATGAAAATTGCTGGCTATTTTTCTCACCAGATACCTTCAATATTCATCCCCGAATTACTGCAATGCATATCCTTAAGACGAAACTCAAACCTGCGTTTTTTAACTTCACTTTTTTTCGTCCACATTTGAAGTAGGAAACTAGTTCTCACTTTGAGGGGAAGTGGGACCTGCTCCGAAGTAAATGCTTGATGGCGAGCTATTGATAGCCTGCTCAACTGCTTTGCGCATTCCGCTATCTAGTTGCCCCTTGTAAGACCGACCAGTTTCGCTATCGTAAAGTTCTATTTGTTGAGCTTCAAGTTGTGGTGAATAAATAATTGTATCTCCCTTAGCTCCGCGCCCAAATACTGATGACCGGTCTAAGATTTTTTCAATCGTTTCCGATGCTGCGACAGCTCCGTCAATTGTTGACAACTTTTCTGGCACAACCTTATCTCCATGCCTTTTCATTTTCACTTGTAGCGCAGCATATTGTCGCTCTTTCAGAGCAATATTACGATTGACGGTCTCAAGTTGATTTTCGCCTCGTTCAACGCCCTCTTTCAATTGACTCAGCTTCATCTTCCAACTGCCGTACTCGACTGCAAGCTTTTGAAACTTGGGGTTGCCGGTCAAGACGAGCATAGATGACCATGAAAACGCGTGAAATACTATCCATGCCGTTCTCTTATTTTTTATCGCATAAAATCCGCAGTACCCTAAAAAACCGGCTAAACTTAATGAACCGATTGTTACTAATGCGATCATCCAGTCTTCCATTTTTTCTCTCCAGAATTTGTTCTAATTTGGCCGCTATTTTGTGACGGGGTGTGTTGATTCTAAAAAACTCTTACACAGAGACATAAGTTCTCGGGCTTTTATATAATACCCAAGATGAATCATAGTTTCTGTTTGTACTTTTGCTTCAAAATTTCGTGGCCCCTTTACAATCGAAATTGATCCATCTGATTGCATTACCGGCCCTTCAAATAAAATACCCAAAAGAAATAGCCGACTACCCGCCATTACTGCGGTATTTTTGGTCGAATACGAGCCTTCATTTAGCAAAAAAATAGGTGAGCCGGATGAACCTGGAAAGCACGCCAGATCAACGACCCCCAGTGGTTTTCCGTTAAAATCGACGGCTGGATGAGATGCTGTTATGCCCCTCCGAAATATCGGGTAATTGTTCACCATATCGCCAAGCCCCGTTGGATATCCGATCATGGTGATTTCTTCGATAGCGCGCAAACCCCTCAATACTTGTTCTGAGGGTATACAGTCATCGCCAATGGAGCACATAAAAAGTTCCGCCCCAACTTGAGACTTTATCGTTTGGTAGATCGGTTGAAAGGGCATTGCGCACAAATCTATTGCTGGATCGGGATGGTGAAACCACTTTTCTTCAAACTTATCGATAGCAACATCTTCAGTTTTATCCTGAATGGTTAACGCCGCATCGGGTCCACGAGTGTGAAATTTTAGGACTCCAGTCTTTGCGCCTTCAACGACATGCTTATTGGTGATGATTAAATCGAGGAATTGGTGATTATTCAGTTTATGCCGAAATAGAAATCCTGTCCCATAGCCAAATCCACTATCCAATTCGACGGATATGAGAACAGTGCTATACATCACCGTCTCGCTTGCACTAGCTGGTACGATTTTCACTTCCTACTTCCCCCTAAAGTTGGCACCTTGGCACAAAGCATTTTCCGCAATTTTAAAGGCATTTGGTGTCGCGCCACAACCTTTCTTTCCAAAATAATCCTTAGATTCACGCTCCAAATTAAACTTCACTTTTGTTGCCCGAATATTAAATATAGATTTGTAGGTTTGCAAACGCAAGGTTTCGATCCAAAAAAGCCACTTAACATACAAATTTTAG
>JAPLFV010000330.1:12620-20181 GCA_026390495.1 Pseudomonadota bacterium
TTGCTGAAAATATTATCCTATCTCATTGAATGCAAAATAGCTTCCATGCCGAATCCTTCAAGCTCCAGTTGCACGTTGGTACACGATGCAAAGTTGAAGTTAACCTCCTTTTCAAATGGTGGAACGCTGATCAGTGAAAATCAACATATCGAGATTGCGATACTTTTGCATGATGCCAAACGGCCGGCGTGCAATGCCTAGAAGGAATGCTATAGGATCTCCATAAAACCTACAACTCTAGCTACTAACGACGTTCATCTTTTTGATGTTTTGCAAAAAACTACCTATAGCGCTCATAAATCAGGTGGTAGCAAAAAACGTTCGCCTTTTCTTTGCTACAAATGCCACGAATCAACTCTCAGTCCTCATCAATCCTCCAAAAAATCCGATATTCCACTGAAGATTCAGGACTGAATATCAGCAACTCAAACTCAAAGGCAGGTTGCGCTAATTCATCCAATTTTCGGCATCCACAGTTCATTAATTTCGACCAAAAGGATTTCTCATGACCCTACCCTCTCACCTCAAAGAAGCTCTCGAACGTCTCGATACAGTCGAGTCAACCCGCACCTACTCGACTCACAACCTTGAGTTGTTTTACAAAGTTCATACTAGCCGTATTATCGCCAATAAGTGCGCTCTCAGATTTGATATGAAAGATAACTACTGGCGCTCACCTGAGGCCCTCCTAATCGTTGGCTACGCTGAGCAATACTTTCAAAATAAATTTGCGCCAGTCACTGAACTCCGTCAAACCCTGCTAGAACTTGCTATGCAACTATCAAAATCTAGATCAAAAGGGAAATTTCGACCAACTGATAGGAGTCTATGGAGGAAAACTGAAGCGGGATACATTGCATCTTTGATGAATCAGATCGCAACAGAATCTTCTAGCTATAAATTTTCCGCTGCCGCAAAGTCTGTCATGGAGACTCACAAAGAGCTAAAGGACTCCAAGTCATTTGCTCAACATTTTAGTGAATTTGTTCTATCGATTGCTAAAAAGGACACCTGTGAAGAAGATCTCCAAACTGGATTGATAAAGCGAGTTTGTTTTCTCCCGTATATTCTAGCGGGCAGTCATGAGGAATTGGTCAAAAATACTCAATATTTTGCTGCATGGTACACCCTATTCACTTCCACCAACGCATACGAAAACGGCGGCGCACAATCTTGGGGACCGTTTCTCGGCAATAACTCCTGCTCTGACCTACTCGATATTGCGAACCAATGGTCCCAAGGCAAATCCATCAAAGAATTTCCTATGGTAGGTTTTGGTTCTCAAGGCGATGAAAAAACAGATGTCTCTAAACAAATGCCAGTTCAAGAGCTATATGGATTTTGTTCATTGAATCGTCGTCCATACCTTAACAAAAAATCTGTTGCACAATATGCAGACGTTATCAATTTTGATAAAGAAAAAGACAAATACCAAGATCAACTAGCGGACGCAGTGGGCCAACAGGTCAGAGCTCACTTGTCATCAGATGCAAGCCTTAGACAGAAATTTAGTGCGATCTGGCGTGACGCAAAATTCGGTCTTCGAGACAATGTTATCCCAAGTCTTGATCACCTAGAAGACTGTAGACCAAAGGGTCTAGCTCCATATTTTAAGGATTCTGATCGTCTATGGCATTTAACCAAAGACGAGTATCACAAAACATTTGATAAACTTGATTTGGGATTTACAGAGCTAGACTCTGCATGTGCAATGGCGTATATCTTGTTGGACGGACTTTTCTATACTAAAGGTCTGGCCAAGGAATCTAATGTGATTGATATCAAGTCATCCCAAGAGGAATCCAGTAAGGAAGATTCGGATTCAACGGAAGAAAACATCTGGCTTGTAGGAACCGGAGTAGGTAGCGAGCTGTGGAGTGAGTTTCAATCCGAAGGTATCATCCGAGTTTGATTTGACGATTATCACCTAAAAGACTTAAGTCAGTATGCAAGCAAAGATGAAATCACTGAAGCGATGCAAAACAAATCCAAAGATGGTCGCACCCCAAGAAACGATGCCTTAGGTGCATGGGATTTTGTAAAATCGATGAAACTTGGCGACAAAGTCATCGCAAAACGTGGTGGATCAACCATGCTGGGCATTGGCTATGTTGTTGGTGACTATCAGTACGATAGCACCAGATCCAGCTATACGCACATAAGATCCGTCAAATGGATTAAAACCGGCCAATGGACGGTCCCCGATGATAGCCGGTTTCCAACAAAGTCCATTACCAACGTTGCGAAATTTCCTACGCTGGCAAAAAGACTCATGGCTGTGTTCGGAGACTTAAGCTTTGAGGAAAAACTGGACCTTCCAGAAAGCATCGTGACTGAGCCCTTTAGCGTCAGCGATGCGCTCAAAGAGGTATTCGTCGAACGAGACCAGTTTGAGCGAATGATCAGAACACTTTCCACAAAAAAGAACTTAATCCTCCAAGGACCTCCCGGTGTTGGTAAAACGTTTCTGGCAAAGAAACTCGCCTACGCTGCGATGGGATTCAAAGATTCTGCCAGAGTATTGATAGTGCAGTTTCATCAATCGTTTTCTTACGAAGATTTCATACAAGGGATCCGGCCCGACGACGAAGGCTCCTTTAAAAGACAAGACCGCGCCTTCTTTCATCTTTGCAAAATTGCAAGAGACGACCTTGAAAGACCATACTACTGTATCATTGACGAAATCAATCGCGGCAATGTGAGTAAAATTTTTGGCGAACTTTTGATGCTCATCGAGGCGGACAAACGCTCCACGGACTACGCCGTGTCGATGACATATTCGGGCGAGAATGACGCAAAGTTCTATATTCCGCCGAATGTTCACATCATTGGAACGATGAATACTGCGGATCGAAGTTTGGCCGGAGTGGATTTGGCACTAAGACGTCGGTTTAGATTTTTTGATATCAAGCCAGCATTTGGAACCTCTGCGTTTCGAAACCATTTGATGGAATGCGGGGCGACGAAAGATTTGATTCAAACTATCGAATCAAAAATCGCTGCCATCAATACCCGAATACTAGCCGATCGCAACTTAGGTCCAGGATTTCTGATCGGGCACAGTTACTTTTGTCCTCCAAACGGCGAAACCATCAATGAGCAATGGATGCGCGACGTCTTTGATCTAGAGATCCTAGAGCTCATACGAGAGTATTGGACTGACGAAGATAAACAAGAAGACGCAGCAAAGGTACTCACTGCTGCATGAGCTTAAAAATTCCCATAAAAAACATTTACTACATGCTTTGCTACGCGTGGCAGCATCTCGACAGTCTGAGTCGCGACCAAACCTCAGCGCTCGATGTGTGTAACATGACCGATCTCTTCGGTAGGATCTTAAAGGAATGCGTCACAGATCTCATCAAGAAAGGCCTGCACCGCGACTACATCGAAACAACTGAGCAGATGGTCGGCATCAAGGGCAAACTCTTAGTGACTCCTTCTGTTCAAAAGTCATTGTTCCAACTTGGGCAATCAATCTGTGTGACGGACGAGTACTCACTCAACAATCCACTAAACCAGCTGGTTCTATCGACGATGCAGGCAATGACGAACGTCAAAGATCTAGACGCTGGTTTAAAGGATCAATTATGCAATCTAACAACACATTTTCGCGGTGTTGAGACAAGGCGCGTATCCAGTCGAGATTTTGCAAATATTCGCATGAGCCGCCTCAATCATCACTATGAGCACACTCTTAAGGTTTGCTCATTGATCTGGGATCAACTCACGCCCGAGGAGTCGACTGGTCGTTACATCTTTGAAGAGTTCAATCGAGACGAAGCAAAAATGCGCCGGGTGTTCGAAGACTTTGTTCGCAACTTCTATAAAATTGAGGGCCCAAAGTCCAATACCTTCAAAGCCGAAACCATCAGGTGGCAAGAAACATCCAATGACACCCAAGAAAAAACGCTACTGCCAGTGATGAAAACTGATACCTGCCTCATCTCATCATCGTGCTACACCGTGATCGAAACAAAGTTTGTCCCAGAAGCACTCCAGCACAGATTTGCTAGCTCTGACAAGATCCGTTCAGGACATCTTTATCAATTGATGGCATATCTAGAAAACATACGAAGGCGCAACAATGTCAACCTCAATGGCATCCTCCTTTATCCAGAGGTCGACTTTAAAATCGAGGAAAGATACAAACTGTGGGACTTTGATGTGCAGATTCGCACGATCAATCTTATGCAAGATTGGCCTTTGATTCGCAGAGACTTACTGGAGATGATTCAGACAAGGGGTGAGGAAGAGAAAGTCGCAGCGGGGTTTTAGGACATTCAAACCTTCGAACCTAGAAAGAGTTTCAAACTACACTGCACCGTCTAAGCCACCTTTATAAACTCTGGCCTCACCTCGACACCCAGAACAGTCAGCAAATCGAGCATTTTATCAACCGACTTTTTTTGGTTCGTCTGGTCCAATAGGCGAGCTAACTGGGAGGCCGATGTTGCCAGTCGCCTGCATACTTCATTTTTTGATATTTTGGACGACTTCATTTCCTTTTGAGCTCGTACTGTGAGTTCAAACAAAAACAGCATTCTCAAATAGTCCGGATCTCTGTTGTATTCTAGAAATGCGTCAAGGTGCACTGAGTTTTCCCTGCCGGATTCAAGCACATAAGTAACAGCTTCACGACCTAATTCGGGGTCGACAAAAATGCTTTTTATCTTGTTCGATGAGGTGGGGCGAAGGTCCAATTTAGAGATAGGAAACTCCATGATTCCTCTTTTGGTTTCAATACTTATGGCCTTCCTACGATTATTGATACTGACTTTAAGAATTTTCACGTCTCAACCTTTCAAGGGTAGTAAAGGCTACTTCTCTGCGCAATTCTTCTAAAGTTTGACGAGTCTTTGGGCTTGCTGTTCCACTCAACTCGACATCCTCAAAGAGCTGCCATCGGCAAATCAATCGACCATCCCTGTACACATGGACATGCAGGGGCATATGATCGCCAACGTTCCAGGTAAATATATAACCGTTACGGCGTAATTTACCTATCAATATGTATTACCATACATTTACTTTTCAACCAAAACAAAAGGCGAAATCTACACTTAACCAATCAAAATATAAGCTACCTACCCCATAGGACACCAACGACATCTCAAACTGGCATCGAATCTTCATGATCGAACGCCATATCAATCAAAGACTAGTTGGCCTAGATGTAAGAGCGACGACATTATGATAAAATCTCAATGGACCGAAAATTCCCTTTAACTGTGCCTCAATCTATTTTGAAACCAGGAATCAACAAATGTTCAAGGAACACGAAAAGAGTCTATCATTAATCCAAAAGATCATTTTTCGCGTGATCGTGTTCATCGTTAGTTTACTGTTCCTATTGAACCTAGGACTAAGCTTTGGAATGGCTAAAGATCTGCCAGGCACTTACGTAAATGAGAATGTGATTGGTTTATACGTTGCTGCTAGGTTTTTTAACCCTTGGTTGCTTCTTTTTGCCAACAGAAAGTCCGCCATAGTGAATCTTAAAGGCAGGCCTGCTTATTTTGTAATATTGCTAACTACTTCTATAGTTGGCTTGCAATTTTACGCAGGTGTTTACAACTTAAAAAATCTATTACTCTTGTGTATTGAAACATCGCCAATTGCTGTTTTGCTTTTGACATTGAAGTATGGATTCTTGGAAGATCGAAATGGGAACAAAGTCGACTGTCCACAGCTGTAACAATAGACCTGTGATTTAAATTTATCAGTTCAAAAACCGGAGCAGCCTTCGCCAAAACTTCATTATCAAACTTTTCAAAGCATTCAGATATTTTATGTAACATATTTGACACTGAATCACATAAGAGACCAAAATGACTAGGAAATCACTCATACAATCCATTTCAACAATTAAGAAGCTTCGTTTGCTTCAGGTGTTTACTAGTGCAGAAGCTGAGCGCTTTGGACTATCAAGGGCAAGCCTATCAAGAATGGCCAAGCAAGATGAGCTGATCAGACTCGCTTCTGGTGTGTACTGCTTTTCCGATCAGGAACTCGAAGGTAGAGACCGAGACTACAACGTTGCATGCCTACGTTGCGGCAAAGATTCGATCATTGGTGGAATGACGGCGCTGTTTCATTACGGCCTCATCGAAGAAGTACCCAATCACATTTGGCTTATGGTCTCAAAAACCACAAGATCACCAGCACCACTCTACCGAGTCATACGCACAGCGCACGATCCTAAAGTCGGAGTCATTTCTTTCCAAAGATACAGTATTGCCACCATTGAACGAGCAATCCTTGAGGGTCTCTCCTACGCTTCGAAAATTGGCGAAGAGATCGCTATCTCCGCTGCTCGCAAAGCACTACGCTCTGGAGACGTGGACCGAAAGAAACTTTACGCCATTGCAAAAAAAATGAAGCTGGTCAAAACAATCGAAAAATATTGGGGGGCAATCAGTTCCCAATGACTATTTCTGTCGGAAAATTAAAAATGCGGCTGACTGAGCGCTCCAATAAACGAGGTCAGCCATATGACAAGCTACAAACTCTCTTTTTTCTTGAGCGGGCCGCCGTACGCCTCATCGCAGATACAACTTTAGCCAAAAACCTTGTGTTCAAGGGTGGTTTTGTTTCTGTACGCGTTTATAATTCGCCTAGGTACACTATTGATCTTGACGCGACCCTTCGTGGACTCGAACGCAAAGAGGCAGAGTCACGAATCATTGAGTCCATGTCAAAGCCCTCGCAAGACGGTGTTTGGTTTTCCTTCGATAAACTTGAAACCACCGTTCACCAAGGAACTTACGGCGGTACTAGGTTTGTTTTCCGTAGCGGCTTTGATCCAATGCCTGCATCAACCGCAAAATGCCAAGTGATCAACATCGACATCGGTACTGGCGATCCTGTAACTCCAAAACCTACAATCAATACGACAGAATCTGAAATTGCAGGCGACATGCTAACCTGGCAGGTATATCCACCTGAAACAATTATCGCTGAGAAGCTACACACTATTTCAAAATTGGGAGCGATTAATTCACGCTCGAAAGACATCTTTGATATTCATTTGCTGTGCAATCAAGCGAACCCAATCGACCTACAGGCAGCACTTGCTGCTACATTTGCATTTCGTGGTGACAAACTGCCACCATCCCTTTCACAACAGCTTTCAAAGACGGACCGGACTATGCTCAAAAAGGGATGGCAAAGTGCCGCCGGCTACTTGGGTGCACATGTAGATTTTGATACGGCGTTTGAAGAAGTTGTTTCCTGGCTAGAGAAAAATCGTCTATAAGGTAAATGTCAAAATTTCTGTGGAATTCATTTTTACTTTTCACAATGATCCACTACGAACTCATTCAGCAAGATTCAAACAAGATATTCAACTACTTCAAATACAAACAGAAACTGCAAATTCAATTTTTCTATTTTTTGAAAATCTAGCAGATAATATACTAGTGATGCCTTGATCTAACACCGAAACCTACCAGAATGGCAATAATGAGATTATCAACGCGGGCGGCAAACCATATTAGATCGTACCCATACAGACCAAATTCAAACTTACCATTAACATTATCAGAAAACTTAAAATCCT
>JAPLFV010000290.1 GCA_026390495.1 Pseudomonadota bacterium
AGAGCTCTGTTTCAAACATGAGGTTGATGGAGGAGGTTAAAAAACAAGAAAGCGGTTTCTATCCTTCAGTGGATGCCTTCCTTGAAAAAACTAAATCAATCGAGCCAAGGGCGACTTCCAGTGAGTCAAATCGAATTGGAGTGAGGCTGAATCAGAATCTCTTTGCTGGATTTCGCGACAAATATTCGTCGGAATCAGCTTCATTTAAACAGCAGGCAAATCAGTTTCAGGGAAAATATGACTCAGCGAAACTGCGTTTTGAGTTAAAGAACTTGTTTGATGCGTCCTTGTTCTATCAAAAGGCGATCGTGTTTGCTGAAAAGACTGTAGCGCGCCGGGCCGAAAATTTAAGAATTGTGAATCTTAGATATGAAGGTGGGAGAGAGAACAGAAGCTCGGTTCTAAAAACAGAGGCCTCACTCTTAATGGCAGAAGTTGATCTTAAAGATTATGTTTCAAGTTTAGAGCTAACAAAAAATAATTTGGCAAAGCTTACTGGATTGATGCTTTCAGACCTCAATAAGATAGAAGGAAGCTTGGCAAATCGCCAAGATCCATCTCAGTTTTCACTTCAAGATCATCCTTTGGTTCAACAGTCTAACTTTATGAAACAATCGACAGGCGTTGATGTCGGTATTGCTCGTTCTCAATGGCTTCCAAAAGTTGATGCCGCAGCAGATTTTTATCGACGTGGAGCGGACCAAAAAATAGATTCGCAAAATTATTTGACTGTTTCCTTAAATTTATCTGTACCTTTGTTTGAACCAGCTCAAAGTCACAATTATAAAATTGCGGTCTTTTCAGCGACAGATGCGGAGTTAAATGCTGCTAAGGTCGAAAATGATATTGAAATCGAATTGAGAACATCTGAGTCCGAGTTTCAATCCGCTCAACTAAGTCTAACTGCAGCAGCAAAATCCCTTGAGGCTTCTAAGCTTCAAGCTGAAGTTTACCGCCAACGTTACACACTTGGCATGATCTCGTTTCAAGATTGGGATGCTGCGGAGACTGATTTTATTAAGTCCGAGAAAGATTTGCTGGGGGCGGAACATCAGCTCTCAAAAAGTATTTCAAAAGTTAATTTGGCCCGAGGATTGACCATCGAGGAGTCTTGAATTGTTTAAATCTAAAAAGAATTGGATCATTTTCTCGTTGGTTGTGTTGGTGATCATCAGTGCCGGTGGTTACTGGTACTATAAATCTAAGCGACAGAACAAAACCGTTTATAAAGAGTATGCAGCAGAGAAGGGCGACTTAGAAGTGTCTATTCAGGCTACTGGTCAGGTATCACCTGAAAATCGTCTCATCGTAAAACCGTCCATATCCGGCAGAATTGAGACAGTTTTGGTGGACGAGGGATCAAGTGTCAAAGCTGGTCAAATACTTGGATGGCTCAGTAGCAATGATCGAGCTGCGCTCCTTGATATGGCGAAAGCTAAAGGTGAGGAAGAAGTTAAGCATTGGGAGTCCATATATAAACCATCGCCAATCATTGCTCCGCTATCAGGTATCATCATTTCTAAAAATATTGAACGCGGTCAAGTCGTTGGTACTGGTGACACTGCTTTCGTTATCAGTGATCGATTGATTATCAATGCTCAAGTCGATGAAACAGACTTGGCTCGGGTCAAACTGCAACAGAATGTATCGATTAAATTGGATGCCTATAGTGATAGACCCATTGATGGAACTGTTGTGCGAATTGCCTATGAAGCAAGAAATGCTAATAACGTAACCGTTTATGACATCCGAGTTTTGCCTAAAGAGGTTCCTGCCTTTATGCGTGCTGGTATGACGGCAAGTGTTCGCTTTATTGAGATGACTAGGATTCAAGTTGTAAAAATTCCAGTTATGCTTCTAAAGAGTTCAAAATCTGTAAAGGAACTTCGAAAACCCGGAAGCCAAGTTAAGGTCCTCGTAAAGACAGGAGAAACGAAAGGCGAGCCTGAAGTTGCTGAAAAGGATATTGTATTAGGTGCAACAGATGGTCGGATGGTCGAAGTCACTACTGGCCTAGAAGGAACTGAAACATTGCTTGAAGATGTTACGCCGGATGAAGGGAAAAGTTCAAATCCATTTAGCCCTTTTGGAAATACAAAAAAATCATCGTCATCAAGCAATCGTCAGAAAAAATAGTATTTTAATTTCATCTTAAACAAGTGAGAAATTGTGAAGCAGGTTGAGACTGTCATTGATATTCAGGATATGACCAAGATCTTCCGAATGGGAGATCAGTCTCTTCGTGCTTTAGATGGTGTTGATCTAAAAATAATGAAGGGCGAGTTTGTTGCGATAGTAGGTCCTTCAGGAAGTGGAAAATCAACTCTTATGCATATGATAGGGTTGCTCGATCGACCAGATGAGGGTCAGTATTTTCTGGGTGTTGATGACGTCTTAAAAATGGATGATGCAACCCAGGCCGAAATTCGTTCTAAGAAAATTGGTTTTATTTTTCAGCAATTCAATTTATTGGCAAGAACCAGTGCCAGAGAGAATGTTGGTTTGCCCATGCTCTATAGTGGGTCTGACTTAGATCAAGAGCGTGTCAAAATGCTTCTGTGGACAACAGCAGCGGGTGGCCATAGCGAGATCTTTGGTCAATAGTCCATTGATTGTCCTTGCAGATGAACCAACCGGCAATTTAGATAGTCAAAGTGAGCGTGATATTCTTGACATTCTTGTTGCATTGAATCGGGTTGGCGTGACCATCGTCATAGTCACTCACGAACAAGAAGTGACTCAGATAGCAGGTCGTGTCGTTCGTATGAGAGATGGCCGCATTGTGTCTGACGAGACTCAAATTCCCAAGTATCTAGACGGGATGAATGCGATAAAACCTGGCGTTGATTCGAATTTAGATTCACCCTTAAGTCGAACACTGAAGTCGATTCAAGAATCCGGATCAGCAAAAGTCTCGAAATCGGACCACTCGTGGATCAGCAAAGTTTGGATTCATTCTAAAGAAGCCATCAGAGCGATTACCGCAAATAAAGTGCGGTCAATTTTGTCGATTTTGGGGATTTTGATTGGAGTTGCTGCCGTTATTGCCATGTTAGGTCTAGGCGCAGGTGCGAAGCAAAGTATGGAGCAACAACTGGCTTCATTGGGCTCAAATTTGCTCGTCGTTTATCCTGGAAGTAGTCGTCCGTCGGCTGGTCAACAGTCAGCGTCAATACAGTTAAAGATTGATGATCTTGAAATGCTTAAGCGAAATCTTGATCACGTTGTCGATGTTAGTGGCCGCGTCGATGCGAGAGGTAGTCGCAGTACGGTTCAGTACGGCGAGAAGACATGGAATCCGACCGTTACGGGAGCCTCAGCGAGTTATGCCCAGATGCGGGCCAGTGAACCAACAAATGGGCGCTTCTTTACTGAGGGAGAAGATCGGGCGCGCGCGCGGGTCGCCTTGTTAGGTAGAACAGTCATCACAAAACTTTTTGGCGATCTCGATCCAATCGGAGCGCAGATAAAGATTAATAAAGTCTACTTTGAAGTGATCGGCATTTTGCCGGAGAAAGGCGCAACCACCTGGCAAGATCAGGATGACGTCGTGGTGATTCCACTTGAGACGGCCATGCGACGAACATTTGGATATGAAAATCTTCAGATGATCGATGTTCAGGTAGATGATCTGAAAAATGTTCCCGTGGTTGAAAAGCAGATTCAAGAATTAATGGCCAACAAAAAAAGGATTGATCTTGATTTGATAAAGGAATCCCTTCAGGTCAGAAATATGGCCGAGATTCGCGACGCCATTTCATCCACAAGTAAAATTATGTCGACACTGTTAGCGATTATCGCGGGCATCAGTTTGGTCGTGGGTGGTATTGGTGTGATGAATATTATGCTTGTATCCGTAACGGAACGAACTCGCGAGATTGGCCTTCGAAAAGCACTGGGTGCAACTTCGTTTGATATTATGGGGCAATTTTTAGTAGAGGCAACGTTGCTTTCCCTTATGGGTGGAGGCGTCGGAGTTTTGCTGGGTTGGGGGATTTCTAACATCGCAGCTATCGCTACGGGTTGGTCTTTTCTAGTCTCGGTCAATTCTGTCATCATGGTGACGTCGATTACGATGCTCGTTGGAATTGTCTTTGGATTTTGGCCAGCACATAAGGCGTCGAAGCTTTTGCCAATCGTGGCGTTGAAGCATGAATAATTTCTAAAACATCCATCCTAGTCCAAATTTGAGTGCAAAGATTCTCGGGAAATATCCAAATACATCGAGCGCTTTATTTGCATTGCTTTTTGCACTTTCGTCGGTGACAGAGTCGAGGATAGAATTATCGCGCTTTGTGATGGCCACTGGTTGCGCCCAACCGACCCAATCTGCTGCAATAGTAATACCGTTTTGAAATGACCATTGATTCCCAAGAGACAAAGTAAATCCAAGTGAATGTATCTCTAAAAATTTTGCATGAGGAATTTTGCCCCCTGTCCATCGGTTCATGTCTTCTGATCCAATCTCTATCTTTGCCATATTGTACGCCAATCCATAACCGAGGCTAAAGCTATTGGTGTCGAGAAAGCTCTTTCTTTGAAGGGTTAATCGTGTCTCTGAAAACGACCCGAGATCTTCAACAATAAATGGGACCTTTAGCTCGGCCTTAAGATACTCAAATTCATACGTCGTATTTTCGGATTCAAGGATTGATAGGCTTGCACCTTTCTTACCAGATAGAATGAAATCTAATGACGAGTATCGTCCAGCGATAAGAACATACGATGACCTTCTCTTAGTTTGAGAGTTGGCTTCGATCTCGGCTGTTTCTTCTTTCGATTCAGTGCTGGGCTCTTCTTTGGAGTTGTCATTTGAATCGCAGAGTGAAGTCTGACTACTTAGGGATAGAAGCATAGTCAGAGCAGAACAAATAATTTTTTTTGAGTTGAAATTTGTAATGACAAAGACTCCGTGCCGAAATTGACGAAAATAGACAAAAATTTATCATAACTCTTTTCGCCTAGCTATTTCATTTGAGAATTTAGATAAAATTCGCGCGAGCAAGAAGTCTCTAAAACCAGAGCTACCGCATCTAATTGCCGGTGCAATCGCGGGATTCTTCCATGCGCAATGATTTGAAATTTAAATTTTCAAAAAACATTCCGGGTACTCTGCGCTTCCGGCTTCCGCCGCAAATACGGTATAAAATATCTCCGATGTGCACGGTTTTTACCGCCGAATTCATGAAGCCCATTTATTTGAGGGAGATTCGTTTAAGTGAATTTCTAGTCATGGAAGTAGAACTGTCAGATATGGATGACTATTTTCACCCATTTTTTATTTAGACAAAATTAGGTCGGATGTACGCCAAAATGTCTATTTTGACTGTATTTGCTTGGATTTCTGTCGTTTGACTGCAAATTGCCTCGCTAGAGTTCTGTGGGCAATGCTGCCGTGGTACAATAATCAGATATGCCAAAACTGACAATTTAACTCATGAAGACTTGGAGTCTACGAATGAATCAACGTTTAGTCTTAGCACCAAAATCTCTTATTGCATTTACAACCGTTGGTGTGTTGAGTCTTGCGAATTGTAAAGCCCGATCAGGTGCTTCTGATAATGATCTAAAATTTATTGCGCATGATAAATTTCATGAAGTTTGCGAAGTACCTTCTTCAAAAGAAGATTACAATGCTTTGTTTTGTATTGCTCGAAATATTTTGACGCGCCCCAGTGCACGTGAGTTTCATCGAAAGCATTTTAAAGACGTATTGAACGTCAATAAAGAAATGGCTGATCGTTTAAAAATGCTATTTGATAAAGATAGTAGTCAGATCAGAGACCTTACAGAAGGGCAATACCTTGCGATTCTAATGCGCAACGAACATATGTGGGAGCCACTAGTAAAGTATCTAAGTGAAGTTGCAAGGCTCAACGGTAAAGACCCGTCTCAGGCATTCAAGGATAAATGGACAGAACTTTTTAAATCTACCTTAGACAACCTAGATGACCTTCAAGCATTAAATGATCCTCTAGAGGCATTTGTTCTAATCGGCGAAGATGATGACTTCAAATCTAAGAAATTTAGTCCCCAGTATAGAAACCTGAGATTGACTGTCAATCATGCATACTTGGGACCAGATGGGCAAGTGATTAAACCATCAAGTGACGGACTAAAAGGAGAATGGATTCGGTTTATCAAGTCAGCAAAGAAAGAATTCGCGATGAATATATTCGATTTTGATTTGATGGACGTAGCAGACGCCATTGTGGCAGCAAGGAAACGCGGAGTTTCGGCACGGGTTGGAATTGACGCAACTGTGTCTTGCCAAAAGATCGACTCAAGAACGGGCAAGCCAAAGGCTGGGTGCCGTGAAAAGGTTTTGGCCGTCTTCAATGAGTTGAAAGAAAATGGCGTCAGCGTTTTTGGAGTTGATTCTCCAGGCCTAAACCATCAGAAAATGGCGGCAATTGATTGGAGCTTAAAAGGTAAGGGCAAAGTACTTTTGTCTTCTGGAAATTTGACCCAATCGTGCTCGGGGCAAGAAGGTGATTTTGAGGATTTCAGTCCTGAAATCCAGAAGCACATTGATCGAAGACGTTCACTTCCAAATGCAAATCATTTGATCGTTTTTGAGAGTGATTTCGGGGCGGCGCTTGTCAATAGTGAGCTGACCAAGACTTTAGATTTGGGTTTAAGAGGAACTGTCGATAGCGGCTCAACGCGAGCCTATCCAGTTTCAGGCGCATTTCAGATTTTTGGAGAGGTCGATCCTAAAACAAAAGAGCAAAGCTCGATGATAATGGCATTTACTCCTGGTGGTGGATACAAGAATATGAATGCTGTTTTTCTTTCTCAAATTATCCAAAAAATGGATTTGAAGAAGGGACCTATGCGGATGGCGCAGTTTGCCTATTCGTCCCAAGATGTTCGAAACTCAATTTTAAAGAAAGCAAAAGACACTTTAAAATCGCATGCTAGTTTTGACTTCATTTCTGTAGGTGATACTCCTTTCTCTGTTCAAGGTTGGAGTAAATTCTTGGAAATGTCTGATATGAGAGCAACCACGAAGGACGACGTTCGAGAAAGTGGCAGGACTGTTAAGGTTACAACAGGATACGAACCAATTCCAGATGGTGAATGGTCCAATGTTTTTTCATCTAAAGAGAAACTCAAGCAGTGGCGAGACCAAGTTAGGATTGCTCCTCGGAGGTTTGGTGAGTTTCCTGTTAAAGTTGATGGAAAGTCCCTAGTAGAGAACGGTCGCGAGGTCAAAATAACAGTTAAGATCCATCATAAATTGATTGCTGGTGGATCGGTTTCAACTTTGGGTACCTCATTTAATTTTAGTGAAGGTGCCGAGACAAATAACGAACAAATGATTGCTATCGTTGATCAACGATTGGCAGATGCAGCTAGAGGCATTGTTAATGCCCTTGCAGAGGATATTGAAGGTACAAATCCAGGTCCGACTAAATCTGTTTTTTGTGAGGCTGCAAGACGTAGTCTTAAGAAAGGTGGGCCTTTAGTGAAGGAATTTGCAGTGTGTGGTAGCTTGCAAAGTTCTTCATCAACCCAGGCTGCAGCACAAGCTGCAGTTGAAGAAACAGAGCCTACAGATTCTGATGATCTATCAGGAGAAGATGGAGTTAATTAGTCATTGACGCTAAGGCGCCTTAGGCTTGTCCAGAGCTCAAAAGGCGACGGGCGTTGTGGATTAACGTCAGACCAGCTGAATTTTCTATTGCTGAATTATAAATAAAAAATATGGAACACCACATATTAGTCGCTGGCAAATCAGCGCTTTCATTGGCCTTCTAGTCTCTTAAAAAGATCTGAAGGCCATTTTGGCGCGTTCCAACTTAATTTTGGAACAGTTTGTTCCAAACTCTATTGCCTATCTGGAAAGCCAGTGTTAGATTGTATTTAGAGGCAAATGAATGCCTTCACGAAATTACAAGGGAGAAATATTATGGGGATGATTAACAAAACTACTTTTGGTCAAAATCAAGTTAGCAACGTTCTAAACTCGATGAAAACTGCATTGACTTTGTTATTCGCTGCATCGGCAGCAATGGCTCAAGCTGATATCAACCCAATCCCAAGCAATGAAATCTTTGATTTAGAAGCTGCGGTCATTGCAGGAAATGGTTGTTCGACAGAAACAGCAGGTTTAAGTGTTTTTGAAAGTGAAGACGGTATCAGATTATCATTGTCGATGTCTGATTTCCTAGCGAGCATCCATGAAGGCCAACTTGCAGTGAGAAAGAGCTGCCTGGCGCGCGTTCCAGTTCAGATTCCCGCAGGTTATCGCTTGACTATCATTGAGGGAGGCGCTGATCTCTATCGCTCCTCTGGATACTCCTTCAAAGGAACTGCAGGCTTAACTCATACTTTATCGGGTCAAACAACAAGAGTTGATAGAACTGATTTATCAAATCCAGAATCAGATTTAATCACCTTGCGAAATCCAAGATCTGTTTCTTCAGAGTGTAG
>JAPLFV010000258.1:0-396 GCA_026390495.1 Pseudomonadota bacterium
ACGAAGCCAGTCATTTGGCCCAGTTTCTCTCAGATATTGATAAATTGGATATCAAGGGAGAAAAGGAAATCGTGTTTGTGGATGACTGTTCTAAAGACAGTTCTTGGGACATATTAACCGGGTTTAAATTTGAGTCAAAAGTTATCATGGAGCGACAAAGTATAAATCAAGGAAAAGGGGCTGCATTACGACGCGGATTTGAGATCGCCACTGGTGACATTATTGGAGTTCAGGATGCCGATTTTGAATATTCATTGGATGATATTCCAGCAATCTTGGAACCTTTATTTCATGGAAAGGCAGACATTGTTTTTGGCAGTCGATTCAAAAAAAATGGGAACCAGGTCCATCGCACGTTTCACTATTTAGTTAATAGGATTTTGACAATTCTAAGTA
>JAPLFV010000258.1:439-8873 GCA_026390495.1 Pseudomonadota bacterium
CTTGTTATAAATTTTTCAAAAGCGACATATTAAAACATATTCAGCTCGAAAGTAATCGATTCGGCTTTGAGCCAGAGATAACCGCAAAAGTTGCCCGTTTAAAGGTGCGATTGTTTGAGGTGCCGATCAGCTATTTCCCGAGGAGTTATATGGAAGGTAAAAAAATCACTTGGAAAGATGGAGTTGCAGCAGTACGTCATATTCTCTTTTTCAATTTGGTTCAGAGTCCAACAAAATTTTTTAAGAACACGATGCCTTCAAAATATATTCCTAAAGGGACTCAGTGGTTATAGATTTAGTGAATATTGAGATACCAATCTGCCTGATTCATCCTTAAATCAGGCAGATAGAAACCGCATCCAGTTATCTGCAAGAAAGATTGACCTTTGAAATTGTCTGGCGCAATTTCTAATGCGAAACCTTCTAACATTGATTGGACTGTGCACATTCCCTTCTTAGTGCCATCCTCCATCTGATCCATATGCTGGAAGCCTGTATAAGATCCATCCGCCTTTTTTCTCTGAGTAGTGTAGCCATTCTGTACCCTCGGGCATGAATGAGTTAAATTTTTGTGCAAGCCGCTTTCTAAGCCTACATAGAACCTGTGTACTATTCTTGAGAAGTGCCTCTTCATGCCGAAAATGAATAGAGTCATGGCTTTGCGATAGATCGTGAACAACTTTGGTAACAGCAAGCTTTGGGAGCAGTCGACTTGCATCAGAGCAAAAAAATCTTATGACGTTCGCTTGCCTAGAAGAAGCAGCAATCGTGACTTTTCTATTGGCTACCTTGATGGAGTTTTCTGATGGAAATCGAATTCTTGGAATAGACACAGAGATGGAATGCTTGTGTGCTAAATTGTCGGTTGAATGCATGGTGTTTCCTAAAATTGTAATCTATTTTGATCGACTAAAACGACTCGAAAAGGCGAGTTTGAAGCATGAATACCAAAGGACCACTTCGTAAAATTTACTGAGGTTGCTTAGGCGTAAAGTTTTCTATTGGCCCCCTCTCCAGGCAGTTTGTAGAGCAACCAAATTGACTCAACTTGGTCATAGTAGAACCACTGTATTCCCTCTGGAGCATAGCTTCTAAACAGAATTCTGAAATCACTTCTGAGTCTGGATATCAGTCGATTCAAGGATTGACTTTTGCATGATAGAAATCTCTTGCTGCGCCCCTGCAATTCCATGAGAGACTCACCTCCCATTGCTTCCATGATTTGCCCTTTGTTTAGTGCATGCCCGTGAGTTTGAATGAACGCCTTCAAGAGTCTGGAAGCGGTTGGTTTTCGTCCAATATCTACGGCCTTTCCATTGCAAACAAATTTTCTGTTCTCCAATGCAACCTTCGGATGCCCATCTGAAACACCTGTCTTAATCGAATTTGGTTCTTCAGAAAGAGTCGACTCCTGATTTCGATAGAATGCCTGAGATTGAGTTGAGTTCTGAGGTGATGTCATAAAATTGCTCCTATCCTTAAGCTAAAAAAGTAAAGCGACATTGCTTGTGCCTGAAGGAATTAGAGAGAATTCAGAGTTTGGTCAATCTGTCAGCAAGTGACGTTTTGTGCTTTACGACGCTATATTGAAGAAATTGGAAATAAATCAGCCGTAATTTCAGGCGCAATTTATTTTAGAATTATTTCTTAAACCGTGTTTCAATCACGTAAAAACAGCAATTTTAGAACAGCCTATCAAAGGCAAATAACTTATTGTGGGGTAGTTTTTATGTGGGACCTAATTTTTTCTCAATTCCAGATATCTCATGATTCCGCGAATTGATGCCTGCCCCATACTAATGACTGCCTCAGCTGCATTGCCACCAATGTGAGAGGTAAAATAAAATCCATTTTCAATTTTAAACTGAGAGCTATCAAACGGTTCAATGGGAAAAACGTCACTTGCATAGCCAGCCAATAGACCTGAATTGACACCTTTGACAACAGCATCAAAGTCGCAAACGGTTCCACGTGCGGTATTGATAATAAGAGGTTTGTTATTCCTTAAAGCGGCAATTTCTTTATCTGCAAACATATGGTGTGTTGAATCCCCACCTGGCACATGAAATGAAATCATGTCGCATTGACGAAGAAGGTCTAAATAGTCCAATTGTTCGATTCCATATTTTTTTGCTGTATCACTCTTATCGGCGACATCATGAAAATATATCTTGCAACCAAAGGGCTGAAGTAAACTCGCGAGATCAGTTCCTATGTGACCGAGGCCAACAATTCCAATGTTTCTATTTGAAACCTGCACGCCTCCAACTTTTTTCCAAGATCCTGATTGCATGCAGTCTATGTTTTTGAACACGTTGCGAAAGTGACCAAGCATAAATCCTAGGGCAAGTTCCGATACACTTCTTTTGTTGACCCCACCTTCCCAATGAAAAAATATGCCAGCGGATTTTAACGCGTGAACGTCAATATTGTCGCATCCAACACCATATTTTCCAATGGCTTTGAGATACTTTAGTTGTTTGATCACAGAGCCTGATATTGGCTCTGTGCCAATGATGGCAGCCTCTGCCTTAGATTCGTTTAGCCACGAAACAACGGAAGTTTCTGTAAATTTGATGTTTGAATCATTCAGTATGAGTTTGTCAGCATGTTTTGATAACTCTGATAGGAGTGTTTCATTTTTTGAGAATGACGGTGACGTTACAGCAATAGTAGCCAATTTGGACGATGTCATTCCTTTTTGCCCCCTTGAAGCAATGTCAAAGCGGGCTTTATTTTTTTGAGCAGCTCTTGGTCTCTTTCGGCCTGTTTATGAGTTCTCAGCTCTTCCATTGATTGCTTCAATGACTCTTTCAAGACTTCATTGCCTCTGTTTCTGGACTCTTTCGATTTTTGAGAGAGCTTCTTGCGTTGAGATTTTAAGTTTTCTTTTCTCAATTTGTTTTTTTCAATGACGTCTGGTCTTGCCAAATATTCCTTCTGGCGTGCCTTTGCCTTTTCATACGCAATCTTGTACATTTCGCGTTGTCGCATCTTTCTCTTGAGAGAAGCGGATGCCAAAGCTTGCTCTTTTGATTCACAGTCGATTGTAGAACTCATTTGAGGACTCTCCAAAATATTTTGTAAAATCAACATTTTAAAAAAAGCGGTCATAGCAAATGCCGAATATAAGGTCAAAATTGCCTGAATGTCTGTGGCTACGATAGATGCACATTGATATGCTCTCACGTAGATTGAGAAATGCAACGAATATTTCTTGGTCTACTGTAGGAATTTGTTTTTTTGTTTCACTAACCGAGGTACCCGAAATGCTGGCACATTTAAAAATCCAAGGTTTGGCAATCATTGATTCTTTGGACATCGATTTTTCCCAAGGATTCAATGTTATCACTGGTGAAACCGGAGCAGGAAAGTCGATACTTATAAAGGCACTCAGTCTTTTGTTAGGCTCTAAGTCAAGCCCCGACTCCGTTCGAAGCGGATGCGAACAAGCAACAGTATCTGGACGTTTTGTCGTTAAGCCAAATCATCCTGCTTTGATCATGTTAAAAGAGCTTGGGGTTGAAGCAGAAGAGGATGAATTGGGATTTGCGATCATTGTAAGGCGTCAAGTGACAGCAAAAGGTAGAACCTCTGCTTGGATTAATGATTTGCCAGTAACGACGACGACTTTGAAGCAGTTGTCTGATCATTTAATCGACGTATTTGGTCAGCACGACAATCATCGACTTCTTGATGTAGCTTTTCACTCTCATTATTTGGATCAGTTTCTTAAGGACAAGGAACTGCCTTCCAAATTAAGTCTTTTGTATAAAAAGGCATCGGTGTCTTTGGCTGAAATCAAGGTCTTTGTCGAAAAATTAAGAGGAAGTGGGCCGGATGCAGACTATTTGAATTTTGTAGTTTCCGAATTGAAACAATTTGATCCATCGCCAGAAGATTTTGATTTTATTAGAGGTCAGCAGGAGCGGGCTAAGTCATCATTAGTGATTACACAAGCAATTCAAAAGGCGTCCTCAAGCCTAGAAGATGATTCAGGACAATCAGTTGCACGAAGACTACGTGAGGCGTCTCGAGCTTTGCTAAGTTCGAAAGTGACGGAACTTTCTACTATAGGTCTAGATGCCAATCGATTGGCCGAGCAAGTTGATGAATTGAGTTATTCATTGAGTAAGTTTGCAAACACAATTGATTTGACTGATTCGGAGATTGATCGCGTTGAAGAAAGAATTGCTGGGTATCAATCACTGTTTAGAAAACATCAGTGCGCTGCTGTCCAAGATCTTATGGAAAAGTGGAGTGCTGTTGAGGTTCAAGTGTTAGCATTGTCAAATGCTGAAGGCCATATTGCCCAGTTGGTAAATCATTTTCACCAGAATGTTTCTGAATTGATGGTTTGTGCTGAGTTACTCACAAAACAAAGAAATGATGCTGTGAACCGGATTTGTAAGCGGGTTGAATTGGAACTTTCTGAACTTGCGATGCCCGGAGCAAGATTTTCAGTGGACCTAGAGCCTGTTATTCGTGGGGTGCCTTCATTGGATCTTTCGCACTACGGTGCCGAAGTTAACCGAGCTTGGGCAGAATCTTTAGATTTTTGGACATGTTTGAGTGAGCATGGTCAAGAAAAAGCTCAGTTTTTTCTCTCTAGTAATGCAGGAGAGCCTAGTCTCCCACTAACAAAGATAGCGTCCGGCGGAGAGATCAGTCGTATCATGCTGGCATTGAAAAAAGCCCTCGTTGTTGGAGCTGAAACTTGCGTACTGGTGTTTGATGAAATCGACTCAGGCATATCTGGTCGAATTGCAGATACCGTTGGCCGAAAAATTGCGGAGCTAGCAGACTACTGCCAAATTATTTGCATCAGTCATTTGCCACAGGTTGCAGCCTATGCCGATGTTCATTATATTGTAGAAAAAAAGCAGGTTCACTCCAGGACCGAGTCCAATATTCGCCCTTTAAATGAGATCGAGCGACAGCAGGAGTTGGCGCGTCTTTTATCTGGCAACAAAGTGAATGCGGCAGGGCTTAAGAATGCCCAAGATCTCGTCAATGAGGCCAAGCTAAAACTAACCAAAAGCCGCTCGCCTGCTGTTTCAAAGTCTCCAGCCATGGCAGCAGCTGTTAAACGAAAGAGGTCATAGATTGACGCCCACTAAGAGTGAAATAGACGGCATAGAAGTCATAACGGTCACAAGAAAAAACGCCATTAAAACAATCGTTTTAATGCATGGGTTTGGAGCAAGCTATGAGGACTTGTCTCCTTTAGCAGACTTCATGGATCGGGGTAAAAAATACAATTGGATATTCCCAAACGGAATAGTCAGAGTTCCTATGGGACCATATGTTGAGGGGCGTGCATGGTTTCCTATTAGGATGGCAGAGATTGAAGCTGCCGCTGCTCGTGGTTCGTTTGTTGATTTTACCGAAATTTTGCCAGACGGAATGAAGGAAGCTGAAAGGAGAATTAGCTCACTTTTTGATTCAATGCATTTGGATCGGTCACAAACTATCATTGGCGGGTTTAGTCAAGGGGCCATGATGTCCATGCAAGTGGCGCTTTCATCTCAAGTAGATTTTGCAGGAGTGATCCTTTTTTCTGGTACGTTTATTAATGCCAAAGAGTGGCGAAATCTTTTATCAAGAAAAACAAATTTAAAAATTTTTCAAAGTCATGGAATTTCTGATCCAATTTTGTCATTTTCGATTGCAGAAAAGCTAAGTAAAGAGCTGAAGGAAAATAAAATGAAGACAGAATTTCATGCGTTTTCTGGACATCACGAGATTCCAATGGATGTTATTTCTAAATCGATCAAATTTTGTGAAGGCGTTTTTGGGTGAATCTTTGATCGGATGTTTTATTGCGAAACTTCGTAATTTTAAGAGACTGAAAGTGTGGTCATGAAACAATCTGAAGTTTTGACAGAGTTTCAAGCGGCGAAATCCATGAGCTATGTTGGATTTATGAATTCATATTCGGATGGCATAAGTGGAGGAGATTTTGCATTTATAGATTTTTTTAAACGCTTGAATCCCGTGGAATTGACTATTGTGACAAGTGAGATGGGACGAAAGTTGTGCCAGAAAAATGGATTGTCTGCCCAGTTTGTGTTGACCACTAAAGAGACTCATTTTTTAAATCCTGTGGCCACCTATTTGAAAAGGATTGTGTTCGGGGTATTGGCAAGTATCCGATTGAAATGCCCACAAGTCATCTATGTCTCCTCAGATATTTTGCCGGATGTTATTCCCGCTGTGGTCATAAAAGTCATTGCAAAAATTATGGGTAAAAAAGTCCTGTTTTTTCAAAAATCGTTTCATGTGAACTCCAATGGGCGAAAGATTTCGTCAAGGGCGCAAAAAATATCTTTCTATTTGATTCGAAAATTTAGCGACCATGTGACCACCTGCTCTCCACTCTCTCAACGAGAAATTGCCTTAGCTGCCTCAATTTCTTTGGATAAGATTTCAGTGACATTGCTGGGAGTTGACCTTGCCGCCCTTTCCGCCATTGAACCAAGTGCAATGAAATACAGTGCGGTCTATTTGGCAAGGCTCCATGAGTCTAAGGGAGTGCTTGATTTACCTAAAATGTGGCGTTTGGTTGTGGATAGAATCCCAGATGCTCGCTTAGCAGTCATTGGTAAAGGGTCTTTGGAGATTGTTCAAACTCTTCGTCAAGAGATTGATGGGTTAGGATTGCACGAATCAATTGATATATTGGGATATCTTGAAGGAACCAAAGGTCAGGAACTGATCCGGGCAAGTCAGATTTTTGTATCCCCGTCACATGAAGAGGGTTTTGGGCTGGCAATTGCCGAGGCGATGGCCCTTCGAGTACCTGTCGTGGCCTTTAGCCTTCCTGTATATAAAGAAGTCTTTTCAGATGCGATCCTGTCGGCACGTTGTTTTGATATAGTGGAATTTTCTAAGAATTGTTTGGATTTGTTAAGTAATGATAATCTAAGAGAGCATTATGCTCAAAAAGGGTGGGAAGTCGCAAAGCGGCTAAGTTTAGAAGAAGCCACTTCGACTGAGGTCTTTGCTATCATGAAGGGAATTCAAAGAATTTCATGAGTCTTAAATCAAAGATAAATCCTGCCATCGTTGCGACTTTTTTTGTACTTGTCGTTTCAAATTTGGGACATTTTCTCAACTATTTGATCCAGCTCATTCTTGGGAAATATTTGAGTACCCAGGATTTTGGGATTTATACCGCGGTTGTTAGTTTGGGCATGATTTTGGGTTCTGCCTCACAGATTATTCCTTTGGTCATATCAAAATTTGCTGCAGAAATTGATAAATCGCGTTCAGAACTTGAGGTTTTTGAAAGGTCATCTTTCAAATGGCTTAAAAAATGGGGTGCAGTATACATTGCAGTGCTGATTGCATTGACCCCGTGGATGGCTGACTTCATAAAAATTTCAGATATGACTCCCCTCGCATTGTTTATTTTAAATATTTATATTTATCATTTTCTCGCTTTGTATACAGGCACCCTATACGGCTTAGGGCGTTATCAATTCGCTAACTCATTAAATTTCTTTCATGCATTGCTGCGATTTCTTTTGACATGGATTGCGCTATCCGCGTTTGGTTTTTCTTATGTTGCCGCAGTCATGGTTTGGGGAATTGCAAATACGGTCATTTGGCTGGTTAAAATGGTTTATACTCGAAGATTGATTTCACAGATTGGCGACAGTGAATTGAAGGATGGGTCAAATGACGTTTCCCAAAGACTTTCAGATATCATGCGTTTTGCAATCCCGACATCGTTAACCTTAGTGGGGATTTCTATTTTGACGAATATTGATAAAGTCGTTGTAAAACACCGCTTTGATGATTTTGTTGCGGGACAGTATGCTAGTGCGGCAGTTTTAGCTCAAATCGCTTTTTTTCTTCCGCAGGCGATCGGTCCAATTTTGCTGCCTGAATTGGTCAGAAATAAAGGTAATCAAAAAAAATTAGTAGCTGCTAGTCTTGGATTGAGCGGACTCATTTCAGGAATGTTTGCTTTCGCAACGTGGCTTTGGCCAGTGAATGTGACGATTTTGTTTTGGGGCGATAGCAAAGTGTCATCAGCGTCATATTTACCCTGGCTCACAGTATCAATGGCACTTGCTGCCTTGATTAATATTCTAGCAAATGGATTTTTGGCAAAAAACCGATTCAAATTCCTATTTTTTGTATTCGGCTTTGCAGGTTGCTTTGCGGCGTATACGGTGTTTTCTCATGCGCTGCTAGATCCAAATCTGATTCCTAAATACTTAGCATGGACTATGATGGGCGTTTTTGGCTCGATGTTGGTTATGTTTTTTTGGAAAGATCCGATTAAGGACTGAATGTCTGGACAGCTACTTATGACTGTCTATTCCTATTTAAAAATGCCAGTCCAACTCTAAATCTCAAATAGTACATACCAACGGTCAAAAGTGGATGTCTAAGAATTTTTAAATATTTGCCGTTTTCAAGA
>JAPLFV010000380.1 GCA_026390495.1 Pseudomonadota bacterium
ACCTGCCTGGATTCTTTATCGACAGATTGATCATATGAATTTTCTGCAATCAGTTGGCATCAAACCTAAAAGGGTAGAAGCCTGCATGACTCACGATGCGCACATTTTCTTCGAATCTAAGGAACTTGTCCAGGAGGCCTTAGATGTCTTGCAAAAGGCACAAGTCAGCGGGAAAAAACTCTTTTATACTGAACTTTATCAAAATGATCCTTTGAAATTATTTTATATGATCGAGTTTAGTGATCCCGTTTCGGATCAGGATGTATTTGAAATTGGCGAAAAAAAATATCCTTTCAATCAGTTTTTTTCAAAGATTATACGCAGGACAGCCAAACATTGTGAGGCGGGAATCGTCATTTCCAATGATGATGTTTTGCCTAAGACACCTTTTCCAAATCACAAGATATATGATTTGGTGGTTGATTATTTTCAAAATCGTCGTGCTGAGGCGTAAACATTATTTTTCAATCAACGTGATTTAGCTTGTGCCAACTTCTATCACCTTGACTTTGATCCATCATATAGAATTCTGTCACTTGAATGATAGGGTATCTCATTTTGTTTTTGGTCAATCTGATTGACTGATAATTTATTGGCAAAAATCTGAATGATAAGATCAAACCTCTGCGGTGACCCCAATGGATTGACGCTCTCCGAGCAACTTATCAATTCGATAGTTATCTAAGACTAAATATGATGCTTTCTATTGTGCCGCCCTTAAGGTTAACTAGCAACTTCACAAAAGTTCTTTAAATATCCGATTATTATAAACAATATCATTGAGTTACGATCTCCTGGTCATTCTTTACTGCCATTCAAAATTCACCTAACCGAAATCACCCCGAAAATATCTGAAAGTTTCTTGAACAAGAAAGGATTGCCTATTTGCGGAAAGGGCACCTAACTTGCTATTATAATTGGGTAGAAATAATATTGGGCAAGCGGCGCTAGTTTCCGCAAGGCAAGGAGGAATCGCATGGGAGCAATTAGTCAAGGTCGACGCGGTGGTGTTCGTTCAATGTTGGTTGAACCTTACCTTCAAGTTAAATTGGGGCTCATGTTTATTCTCGTTAACTTGGTTTTTTCCGTTTTAATTTTGTTAACGATGGGATGGTACGTTTTTGATATTTTCGGAACGATGACATCCTATTTTCAATTGGCAGGCATTGATGCAGGTGCAGTATTGGGCAAGTTGCAATTTCCTTTAGCCGTTGTCGTTATTTTGGTATTGGGATTCGTTGCAACGACTCTACTATTTGCTGTGTCCTACACGCATAAAATATATGGTCCACTCATTTCAATTAACCGTTATTTAGACGAAATTATTGAAGGCAAAAAACCGGGGAAATTAGTGCTAAGGGAAGGCGATCAATTGCAAGATTTGGCTGCCAAATTGAATACCATCGCGGAACAAAAATTATAATTTTATCGATTTTAGTTGATTAACATTCAAAGGACACAAGTATATGGCTAAAAAAACTGTAAAAAAAACCGTCAAGAAAACAGTCGGCAAAAAGCCAACTAAATCTGCAAACAAAAAACCATTAAAAAAAACTGCGCCAAAGAAAACCGCATCCAAAAAAGGCTCGGCTAAAGGCGGCCAAGTTTCTGTTTGCGCCACTCGCGCTGACGTCGTCGGAAAGTTTTATGAAGGACTTTCAGCTAAATTTGATCGTTTTAGAAAGGCCTTAGGGCGGCCACTCACCTATGCAGAGAAAATATTGTTTTCTCATTTAGATAATGAGGCCGATTTAAAGTCATTGGTCAGAGGCAAAAGTTTTGCCATGCTGCGCCCTGATAGGGTTGCGATGCAGGACGCCACGGCTCAAATGGCCATTTTACAATTTATTCAATCAGGAAGAAAACAAGTCGCTGTTCCTTCGACCGTCCATTGCGATCACTTGATATTGGCCCGCAAAGGGGTGGCGACAGATATGAAAGTCGCGAATTCAGAGAACGAAGAAGTCTTCGGCTTTCTTTCATCTGCGAGCAAAAAATACGGGATCGGATTTTGGAAACCTGGATCTGGAATTATTCACCAGGTCGTTCTTGAGAATTATGCATTTCCTGGTGGCCTTATGATCGGTACTGATTCTCACACACCAAACGCAGGCGGCCTCGGTATGTGTGCTATTGGTGTCGGTGGAGCAGATGCTGTGGATGTGATGGCTGGAATGCCTTGGGAACTTCTCAACCCTAAAATTATTGGCATCAAATTGACAGGCTCGCTTTCAAGCTGGTCTTCCGCAAAAGACGTCATTTTAGCCTTATGCGGAGAACTTACTGTCAAAGGTGGAACTAATAAAATTGTCGAGTATTTTGGCCCAGGCGTAAAATCCATTTCATGTACAGGAAAAGCGACCATTACAAATATGGGGGCTGAACTCGGTGCTACTTGCTCTGTATTTCCGTATGATGAACGCATGGGGACCTATCTTCGCACTACAGAACGCAGCGCGTTGGCAGACCTAGCCGACAGACACGCAGCCCACCTGCGTGCAGATCAAGAGGTCGAAGAAAATCCCGAAAAATATTATGACGAAGTCATAGAGTTAAATCTTTCAGACTTAGAACCACAAATCGTTGGACCGCACACTCCAGATTTATGCCGACCCGTTTCAGCTCTAGCCGCTGAAGTCAAAGAAAAGGGCTACCACGATCGAATCTCAGCGGCCTTGATTGGAAGTTGTACGAACAGCTCTTATGAAGATATTTCGCGCGCCGCTTCAGTCGTCAAGTACGCTATGGAAAATGGACTCAAAGCAAAATCTCAATTTCTTATCTCACCAGGCTCTGATCAGATTTACAATACGATGGCTCGCGATGGCCTTCTTAAAGTATTCACCGACTTCGGTGCGACTGTGCTTTCAAATGCTTGTGGTCCATGTATTGGTCAATGGAAACGAGATGACATGAAGGACGGCACTCCAAATTCTATCGTCACAAGTTTCAACCGAAATTTCAGAGCACGAAATGATGGAAATCCAGAGACACTTGGATTTATCAGCTCACCAGAGATGGTTGTTGCCTATGCAATTTCTGGAAGCTTGTCGTTCAACCCTGCTACCGATTATCTCACCAACAAAAATGGCGACAAGATTCGGTTACGTGCACCAATGGGTGGAGAACTTCCGATGAACGGCTTTGCCAAAGGCACTGCCGGATTCAACGAACCAGCTTCGGATGGCTCCAATTTAAAAGTTAACGTCAACCCTAAAAGTGATCGTTTACAGTTGTTAGCGCCGTTTCCAGTTTGGGATGGAAACGACTTCCACGAAAATATTTTACTCCTCAAAACAAAAGGCAAGACGACTACAGATCACATTTCACCTGCTGGAAAATGGCTGAAATATCGTGGTCATCTGGACCGCATTTCAGACAATATGTTCCTGGGTGCAACTAACGCCTTTCTAGATGGTGAAATTGGCAAAGCGCGAAATGCATTCACTGCTCAAACCGCTACTGTTGCAGACGTTGCTAGGGACTATAAAAAACGCGGTCTTAGATGGATCGTCGTTGGCGATGAAAACTACGGTGAAGGCTCCTCTCGCGAGCATGCCGCCATGTCTCCGAGACTGCTCGGTGTCAGCACTGTGATTGTTAAGAGTTTTGCTCGGATTCACGAAACAAATCTGAAGAAGCAGGGCGTACTCGCTTTGACCTTCGCAAACGTAGCTGATTATGAAAAGGTGCGAGAAGGGGACAAAATTACAGTTGTTAATCTGAAGGACTTCGCTCCCGGTAAAAATTTTCGTGTAGAAATTTTCCACAAGGATGGGTCCAAGGACAGCTTTGAGGCAAAACATACATACAATGCTGAGCAAATTGCATGGTTTAAGGCAGGATCCGCCCTCAATCTCATGAAAGACTGAAAGAAGTTCTCTCCTTCCCGCGGTTATAAGTTGACAGAGACTTGGTATGGGCCTATAACCACGGTTCAAACTATCGCGGGGTGGAGAAGCTTGGTATCTCGTCGGGCTCATAACCCGAAGACCGCAGGTTCAAATCCTGCCCCCGCTACCAACGTAAGTCCCGGCTCTGATTGATAAAATCAGGGCCGTTTCTTTTTGGGATGGGTTGTAAAATTACCTTTCTTCTCACTTCATGGTGGGTCCCTGTCAGAACCCTTCAGGCACAAGCGTTTAATAACCTAAGTCTATAATTTTCGAAAGACCTGTATCCGTAAGCTCTCTTTTTTATTAGCGTTGCGACGTTGTTGTATCCCTCCACTCTCGCATTAGTCAGCCTCCATTTGAAATAATTTAGTATTTCGTTAAACCAGCTTCTCAGTG
>JAPLFV010000074.1 GCA_026390495.1 Pseudomonadota bacterium
ATAAAAACGAACACGCAATGGTAGATATTTTAAAAAAGGGTAAGGAAGAGTACGGATACATTGCTGCAAAAGCAGAGTTTGAAGCTGAGGGAACTAGAGTAGATGAGCTCTTAAGATTGATGGATATTGCCAACGCGGCTGATGTAAAACTCACAGTTAAGATTGGAGGATGTGAGGCGATTCGAGATTTATTAGAGTCTAAACAGTTTGGTGTCGATTTTATTGTTGCGCCTATGATTGAATCTCCATATGCGTTAGGTAAATACAGCCAAGCCAGAAACAAAGTTTATTCTGCCGATGAACAATTGGATACAGATTTTCTTTTTAATCTTGAGACAAATTCCACATATCTTCTCAGAGAGGAAATTCTCTCGGAGGCGCAGCGCCTGAAATTGAACGGTGTGGTTTTTGGAAGAAGTGATTATGCGGGATCCCTTGGTTTGGATGCAGCTCAAATCGAAGATGACATTGTCACTAATCATATAATCGACGTCGCGGAATTGTGTGTAAAACACTCTCTTGATCTAGTAGTCGGTGGGGCCGTAAACTTCAATTCAGTAGAAAATCTCAAGAAAATACATGCGATTCGTCTGACACGATTTGAAACAAGAAAAATTGTTTTCAATGCAAGCAGCATAAATCAGAGTAATATCGAAGGAGGTTTATTTGATGCTGTTCAATTTGAATTGAAATGGCTCCTAAATAAAAAAGAATACTATTCTAAGATCTCAACTGAGGATGACAAAAGGTTTGAAACGTTAAAGAGTAGGTGGGGTCTTAGCAAATAAGAGCCTGCAAGCTATGTTGAAGCGATTGGAAATAAATCGTTAGTTTTTTTGATTTTTTCATACAAATCTGATGTATCTACTCTCTGTGCCAACTCTGAATCGGCGCGCGTAAATAGAGAGAAGAGTTCACCACCCAGAAATCGTTTGTTATATCTGTATTGATAATCCGTATCACTGCTTGTTTTTTCAATTTCATCGAATGGGCGAGTATCCATTGAAATTAGTTTCAAGCCAACAGATTCACCAATCAACTTCATAGATGCCGGAGTGAAGAAATTGAGATGCATTGGGAAGTTCCCAAAACCTATCCCTGACGTACGACCATTAGCAAAAACTCGGAGGCACTTAGTGTTCGGCGTGTTGACATAAATTAAGCCATTTTGGCTCAGTCTACCCGCCGATTCATTTAAGATTTGTGCCGGGTCTAGGACATGTTCCAGCACATGCGAGATTAGAAATAAATCAAGCGACTCTTCGACTCTCCGTAGGCCTTCATAAAGGTTGCCGAAAAAGATTTTATCATCACAAAAATAATTTGCTTCACGCACCCAAGTAGGATTAAGTTCATTACCCCAAGCGGTGTGCCCCAATTGTTGCCATGCCCAGACTAGCGAACCGTATCCGCATCCAACATCATAAATATTCCAATGACTCTTTTCTGAAAAAGAATTCATATGATTGATAACGCCTTTTGCGACCGTGATCATGTTTGGTGTGAATTCGGATTCTGGAGTTGGGTCATTATCACCACGCATAAAGTCACTTGAGTAAAATTCTTCTAATACCGCATCTTCAGGCTTTGGGTAAAATGTCATGAACCCTGTTTCTTGGTTGTACATTAAATTGCTTTCGAAATTTTTGTAACTTCGTCTAATTAAATCGCCATTTTCGAAAAAGGGTTTTAGCGCTAATCCTCGATAGTTATTCAACATTTTAAATCTATCTTCCTAACCAGTAGCGCCACGCCAGCCGTCTCGCTAAGAAATGGTAAAACACGCGTATCAAAGTAACAATACCCTGATTACGATAAATTTGTTTTGCTAATTCTCTTCTGTGCACCGTCACCATTCCCATTTCATTAAATGTTGGGATTTGAATTTGATTTTCGTATCCATTTGCAAATGTAAAAAATTGTGTTTCTTTAATAAAGGATTCGAGTGACTCACTGTATCTTTCAATGGATTTAAAGTAAGCATCCCGCCCTAGATTAACTGTGCTACGCGCTACTTCTATGTCTTCCTTTTCTAACGTTTTTGAAGTGCCGTGAGTTCCTAATTCATGTTCAGCAATTACTTTAGTCATAAAATCAGATTTAA
>JAPLFV010000244.1 GCA_026390495.1 Pseudomonadota bacterium
ATGACGGGCTTTGCTCAGGATGACGGGCTTTGCTCAGGATGACGGGCTTTGCTCAGGATCAGGTCCATCGCGCCGTCATTCTGAGCAAAGCGAAGAATCTATTCCAAAAAAATTGAGATTCGAAAATATTTAGTCAGGCGTCAAGCTAATTCAAAAAAAATAAGATAAAATTATATTTACTCTGACTAATAACTGGAATCGTCCAATTCTCAAACCAATCTAAGCTCATTTCCTGGTACGCAGGTCCCAAATATGTTTTCACGATTCAAAAGTAATCTGCTTTGCTGGTACGCTGAGGCAATGTGTCAGGGCATTGCGATCGGCTTATGTGAAGTACTGATGATAGTTTGGTATTCACGACTATTTACCAATGCCGTGGATCTAGGCATTATGCTCACATTACCTGCTGCAATTGGAGCTCTAGCTCAAGCAGCTTTGACACGAATCAAATACATTTCAACACATACATTAGCCATAACCTCTATTTTGACGCAAATTTCTGGGCTGCTAACAATGGCCTTTACACTTGCCTATGTTGGCGGAAACCCCTACGGACTCTTTATAGGTCAATGTTTATATTGGATCGGAGGCATGACCGCGGCCTCACCCACACAAGAAATTCTGGCAAAGGCAGTTTCGGTTAAAGTTCATAATCAATTTTTTTCCCGGAGAGCCATCGTCATAACAGTCATAACTCTCGCATGTAATTTTGCCTCAGCAAAGATTTCTGAAAACAACCTCAATGCTATTTTACTCTCTCAATTTATTTTATTCTCAGCGTTTATCAGATTTCTGTCCGCAATATTTATCCTCCGTTCAAAACCAATAACGAACAGTAACTCGTCTTTTGCACTTGAAGAGGACACCAAGAGCAATTCTCTTGTGTCAATTGTGAAATTGAGCCTATGTATTTGCTTGTTTCGATTTGCAGTGAACATCTCGTCGCCATTTTTTTCGGCCTATATTCTCAACGGATTAGGGGCCACTTTAACTCTCTATGCAATATTGACCGCTATTCCACTCTTCGTGAAAATATTTTGCCTAAACAACTGGGCAAAACTTTTGGATGAAAACAAGAAATTTGAGGGATTATTTATCGCAACTATGGCTATTGCCCTAGGACCTATTCTCACAGGTCTGTATCAGAATATTCCTGCGCTAGCCGGACTCCAAATACTGACGGGAATTAGTTGGTCGGGATTTGATTTGATAAGTGTTCTACTCATCCAGAATATGTACCCTAGAAATATCACTAATAAACTAGGTCTTTTTTTAGCCATGGGATCTATCGGAAGTGTCGTCGGCGGTGTATTAGGAGGTCTTCATTTCAATCACTACAAAGACTATGAATCTCTCTTTATCTTATCGGGAGTGATGCGTTTTGCAACTGGGTTCCTCCTACTTTGGTATTTACGAAGACACCATATGTTTCGATTTCATGAATTGAACTTAAAACACGGTTTAGCAACGCTGATTACAGTGAGACCTTCGCTAGAGGCCGCTGCGAAATTAATTCCGCTCCCTCATCGAAAGAAAAATGGTTGAGGATAATAAATTATTATTTACGTAGTCTTTATTTTGGTAACGAATTTGAACCGAACTGAAATACTCTATTTTATTAAAACAATCTGTGAAAATCCGGCTAGAAATAACCCAACTCCAGGCTCAAACCACATTCCACGATGTTTAATCAATGGCTCATCGATGGCCTGGCTCGTCAATACCGGCTGCTGCCTCGCCGCATATCCCAAAAACGAGATCATCTTTTTTGTTGCTGGATCGTATTGCGCGATCTGGCCTCTAGAGTTACTGATATACAGATATTTTCCATCTGAAGTTAGCCCTATTGGTTGTTTGAATCGAGAGCTCGTGCCGGTACCTTCTACTAAATAGTCACCATCAGATGAGCCAAGAATTGTCGTCACCGTCTGGGTCGCGATATCGATCTCACGAATCAGATTGTTACTCGTATCGCAAACATACAACTTACCTAAAATATACTGAATGCATGAGGGGCCATAAAATAATGCAGAGGTACCGATACCGTCAGTTGTTCCACTACTTGCATTGCTTCCAGCAATGGTCGTGACGGCCCCATAAGTATCTGGAGACAATGACAGTCGCCTAACCACGTGATTTGATGAATCTGCAATATACAAATACTTTTCATGATATGTAATCGAGTCAGGATTATAGAACTGTGCGGCGGAACCCGTAGCATCTAGCAATCCCCTTCTATCGACTTGGCCTGCTATTGTCGTCACAACATATCCCGGCACTGTAATTTTTCGTATGATGTGATTTTGTTGATCTGTCACATATAAATCGTTTCCATCTGTGGTCATTCCAGTGATGAACCCAAAACGCGCATTGGAGCCAGTGCCATCTGTTGTTCCAAGTTCACGAAATTTCCCAGCAACAATCGTTAACTCACTACCGTCTGGTTTTACCTTATAGATAACTCCATTATTGGGATCAGTTGCAAAAACATATCCACCTAAGTAAGTTATTCCATAAAAGGCTTTTGCTGACGAAAACAAAGGTCCATCTGTCATTCCACGAACCTCAACATCACCTCTAGAAAAATTGCCAACCACATGCTGAGTCTGACCGGTCGTCACTCCTACTTTGCGAATTCCACTTACCGATGCCGAGGACACAATTAAATCAGCTTCCCCAGCGGTTGACGTTCGATTGAAATAAGCAAGTGCTGCAGGACTTCCCATAAATGCGGCGGATCCTTTTCCAGTGTATACATCCCAGCTTGGAGCCGATGCTCCTCCCGCTAAGACCGACACTTCGCCCGTTGCGGTATTGTACTTTTTGATGACGTTATTCGAAGAATCTGAGATGTAAAGAAAATTAGAGTCACAAGCCAATCCCATTGGAACATTAAATTTCGCCGCCAATACTCCATTGCCAATTGAGTTGCCTGCGATTCCGGCAGTTCCTGCGACTGTCGTTACGGTCTTCGACGCCATTGTGATGCGTCTAATGGTCTGATTACCTCGATCCGAGACATACAAATAAGTAAATGTCGGATCAAATGTTATCCCGCGGGGGTTGTTGAATCTTGCGGCAGTTCCTACCGCATCCGTTGTTCCCGTTGCTGCCGCTCCCCCTGTGGCTGACCCTGCAATAGTTTGCGTGTGACCAGTCGTAACATTGGTGTGTAAAATTCTGTTATTGGTAGTATCCGAAATATAAAGATCCGTGCCATCTGTAGCTAAGTGCGTCGGACCACGTAAATTAATAACTGCCCGATCAAGCGAATCAGTATTACCAACAGTCGACATGACACCTACGTATGTAGTTACTGCTCTTGAAGTTAAATCCATAGCCCTAACAACTTGATTTCCAACATCTGCGATGTACAACGTATTCCCGATAATGACAAGTCCCTCAGGACGATTAAAACTTGCGACGGTGCCAGTTCCGTTCGCTGTACCCAGTACGCCAGGGGTACCCGCAACAGTTGTAACAGTTCCTGTCGTGAGATTAATTTGCCGAATGATATGGTTTCGAAAATCACTAACGTAATAGATGCTTCCATCTACCGTTGTGATTCCACGAGACAGTCCCAATGTTGCTGACTGTAAAACCGTCGTCGATGCTTGCATCAATTCAGTATCGGACGTTGGCCCCGCCAACGTTGAAACAACATTTGTCGTCGTATTATGAATTCTTATTGAGGTATTATTTTTATCTCCAAGATATAAGTTAGATCCATTCAAAGCACCGCATTGAATGCCTGCAAATCTTGCCACTGTCAATCCGTCGCCATCAGCAAATCCAGCCTCGCCCAATTTTCCTGACACAGTGGAAACAGTTGCGGTTGCCAGATCCATTTCTCTGACAGTCTCGGCCTGCGACGAAAACAAATACATTTTCGTCGCATTTGCTGCAATCTGCGTCGAAAATCCGATCCGTCCATTCGTGCTATTTCCATCATTGAGCCCAGTATCGACAGACACGCCGTAAAAAACAGATGTATTGTATGGCGCGGCCACCTCCACCTGCCGAATAACAGTCGTGGATGTATCAGAAACAAACAACACACCACCTCCGAATGAAGAATATGCTATTGCCGCCGGAGTACTAAAATAGGAAAGTGCACCGGTAGCGGACGTTACTGTCGAAGATTTTACATTCTTTGTTCCAGCAATGGTTAGCACAGTATGATTCGTTGATGGATCAATTCGACGAACTGTATAACTTCCAACATCCGTGAAATAAAGGTAAGTGCCATCCGTCGTTAAACTGTAAGGAAGATTTACTCGAGCCGCGGCACCCTGATCATCAACATTATCGCAAATACCTGCTGATCCAACAGCTGTCGTAACAGCTCCATAAGAGGCGCTCCCGGTATCTAAATTGGCATACCGAATGGTACAATTTGAATAGTCCGTAAAGTACAACCTACTTCCCAGAACTGCCATCCCAAAGACATTACCGACTCGCGCCAAGTATCTTGATCCATCTGCAAAAACCAAATTGGATCCAATTTCACCGACCAAAATCTCGGTCTCTCCAGACGTCATATTCACTTTCCAAATAACTGAAAGATCTCCAACGTAAAGATACGTTCCATCAGACGCCATTGAGTTTGGATTATAAAAACTCGCCTTCTTCTTTGTACCTGCGCTTGCGTAACCAAATGTATCGGGCTTTCCTGCAATCGAAACCATTTTGGTTGCAATCATAAACGACGATGTTTCATGAATTGCCGTCCGTCCATCCGTCGCCGTAACTTTTATTCTGATTTTGCTGAGAGATGTTGACGTTGTAGGCGCCTTCCAAGAGATCTTACCTGCATTGATCGTGACAACTTCAGGATCTGAAAAATCGATACCATCAGCAGAGTAGCTTAAGGTTGCTTCTTTGATCGTCGCGGTTTGTAGTTTGTTGTAGGTTAAATCAAAGGCTAAGGTCGATCCAGACTTTACAAGTGGATCAACCGTCGAAGCAGCAACCTATAGCGTCAATTGGCATCGTTTTGGATTTTCTCGATTTTCCGGAATCGTACAGTCATAGATTTTTGGTCCACCATTTTTTACCTCTGTTTCCACTTTTGAACGACAAGATGTACAAGATACAAAACCAAAAGTTAGACATAACATGAACATCATGAACGCAAAGCAACGAAGATCACACTTCAGGATCATCAACCACTTGTGGCTAAAAACCTGCCGTTGGACGTACAAGAAATTTTTTTGATCCTCTCGCCTCACAATACCTCAACTCAAAACATCGATTAGTGAAATGATGTTAAAGAGTTCGGCATTTTTAAGGCAAATTTTAGCCTCTATCAAAAATGGCCTGCAAACCACTGAAATAAAAGGAGAAAATAAGCTAATTAAATTAATTTCATTCAATCATTGAAACCAAATTTGATTTGGTACTTTCCTAAATTATGGAACTCATAGGCTCACGTAGCATCACTCGATTTTTAATTTCATCCACTAGCAATGCCTTAAAGTCTGCCAAGGTAAAAGCCTCCTGCTTCTCAATGCCGTATCGACGAACAGTGACTTTACCTTCTTCCACTTCTTTATTTCCGACGATCAACGTGATGGGATTCTTTTTAACTGTGGAATTTCGAATCTTTTTATTAAAGCTATTGTCACTAGCATCGACTTCAACGCGAATTCCCATGCCGTGCAAATCCTTCGCAAGACTTTGGCAATAGGACTCACATTCAGAGTTAACAGAAATAATATTGACTTGAGTCGGAGAGCACCAGGTTGGAAACGCTCCACCGTAATACTCAATCAGATAGCTAATAAATCGTTCGTGGGTCGAAAGAGGAGACCTGTGAAGAATCACTGGGACTCCCTCCCCACCACCTTGATCTGTATACTTCAAGCTAAAATTGATGGGACTCAAAAAATCGACTTGAATCGTAGAAACTGTTTCTTCTCGACCCATCAAATTTTTGAACTGAAAGTCGACTTTAGGGCCATAAAATGCGCCCTCGCCTTCACCGACAAAATACTGAATTCCCATTTCTTTTAGGCAATCAGCCAGCAGTGTTTCCGCTTGATCCCACATGGCAGATTCGCCAACAAATTTCTCTGAATTTTCTTTACCTCGAACGGACAACCGGATGCTGTAATGCTTCAACTTAAAGGTATCGTAAAACTCTTTATACATATGCATCAGGCTTTTGAATTCTTCTTTGACTTGATCAAGTCTTAAATAAATATGCGCGTCATTCATAGTCATGCATCGCACCCTTAGCAAACCTGATAGTTCGCCAGATTGTTCGAAGCGATAACAAGTCCCGTACTCTGCAAGGCGCAAAGGCAAATCCCGATAGCTTCGCATGCGGCTTGAAAATATCAAGTGATGATGAGGACAGTTCATCGGCTTCAAATAGAATCGGCTTTCCTCTTTGCCATCATCATCTTTTATGATCATAGGAGGAAACATAGACTCTTCATAGGCAGGCAAATGCTGACTTTTCAAATATAGGTCACCACGTGCAATATTTGGTGTCGCCACCCTTTTGTAGCCATAACGAAACTCCATCTCTTCGGCGAATTTCTGGACGTCACCACGAATAGCAGCTCCATTTGGCAGCCACAAAGGAAGTCCTTTTCCAACAAGTTCATCAAACTCAAAAAGATCCAATTCCTTGCCTAGCTTTTTGTGATCAAATTCTTCAGCCATTTTGCGACGCTTAATAAAATCATCAAGCTCTTCTTGTTTTTCGTAACAAAGGGCATAGATCCGAGTCAACATGGGATTGTTTTCATTACCTAGCCAATAAGCCCCAGCAACACGATCTAATTTGAAAGCGGCACTTTGTAGATCCTTAGTATTTTCAACGTGTGGACCTTCGCAAACATCCAAGAAATTTCCATTTGCGTAGAAACTAAAATTCGTCACGCCGCGTGCATGCAAATTTTCGATATTTTGAATCTTAAAAGGCTCATCACGAAATTGTTTTGCGGTTACTAGAGCCTCTTGATAGCTACAATCCTTACGCTCAAACTTTTGTGCCTGACCGATAATTTTGCGCATGATTTTTTCGATCTCTTTCAAATCAGTCTCATGAAACTGACAACCTGTGAAATCAAAATCATAATAAAAACCTTGATCAATGGGAGGACCAAAGCCAAGCTTTGCTGCTGGGTATTTCACCTGAACAGCCTGCGCTAAAACGTGGGCCATGGAGTGGCGGATTCGATAAAGTCTTGGATTATCTTTTTCTTCCATAAATATCTTTTCCCTTTTTATCGTTATTATGACGCCAAAATTGAGCGGCTGACATATAACTTTAATGTCTCAAACGGAAACACTCTAACTTCTTACAAACGAACAAGAAGCCTAACATATCCCATCTAAAAACAAGTTCCGTTCCCAGGCAAACGTTCGACCATGCCTCAACCTTCACGGAGCCTTCGATCCCCAACAGTATTTAAAGGACTTTTTTCACTTATGCATGCGAAACAATCACCGCCTCAAAACAAACGCTCGCAATACACCTGCGTTTGCCTAAAGGCCTTTTTTGTTTTTCTAGCATTCTTCCAGCCCAGCCCTGGATTTTCTTTAACAATCCTTTGCCTGGGTGATTCCTTAACGGAAGGTTATGGGCTTAAACCTGAAGAAGCGTGGCCAAGCCTGCTTGAGGCATCGCTCAAAAAAAACATTCCCTCCGTCAAAGTTATCAATGCAGGCATCAGTGGAGCGACAACCGCAAGCGGTCCCTCAAGAATAAAATGGCACCTCAAGACTCTGGAAAAGCAGCCCATTGACATACTCATTTTGAGTCTTGGAGCCAATGATGCCCTTCGTGGTCTCGACGTCAAAGACAGCGCAAAAAATCTTGTGACCACCATCGAACTGGCCCAAGAAAAAAAGATAAAGGTATTTTTGACTGATATTAAAGCACCACCCAGTCTTGGTGCAGAATTCACAAAAAAATTTGAGGCCATTTACCCTCAAATAGCGAAAACAAAAAAGGTAACTCTAATACCCTTTTTTCTGGAAGGCGTTGCTGGAAATCCAAAACTAAATCTTCCCGATGGCATTCATCCCAACTCCGAAGGCCAAAAAATCGTACACAAAAACGTGGAAAATTTCCTGTGCAAAAACATTAAGTGCGATTCAAAGCGATAAGTTTTCTGAGCGGCCCTCGTCATTCTAAGCAGGGGTCGCCGCGAGCCGGCGAGTGGGGCGAAGAATCCACACAAAGGCCCGGCCTTACCGTACTTTTACGCAGTCCAAAAATCTTCTCACTCGCCCTTTGATTGCAATGAAAACAAAGCAGTCGCAAATTATCCAAACGAGAAAGCCCGCCCATGGCCACTGGAATAACATGATCGTATTGCACATTGTGTTTAGAATGACACTGCACACATTGCCCTCGGTCGCGTTTCCAGATTTGGCGTTTTAGATCTGCAGAAATGTAACGGGCATTCGATTTTTCGTTCGCAGTATTAATTTTTGTCTGTTGTACTTTTACTTTCGACGCAGCAAGTACGGCTGATTTTTTTGGCAGATGATTTTGCTTTTCTGCAATACTTAGAGCTTCGGCAGCACCGGCTTTCTTTTCAGCCTCAATGCGTTTTTGACCGAAGCGTTTTTTCTCCAGTGCTTCCAGACTAAGATCTGTCAGGGACTCAAACAACTCTGCGTAACTCATTTGTGCACCCTTGGGACCAAGTAATGCTCGGGCATCGTCAAGTTTGGTTTTGAGTTTGTCGGTCATGACAAACTTTACCTCTATGGCCGTTTCAGTGATGACACGTTCTCTTTCCTTTGGCATAGCTTGGATGGAATTAATTTCTGCCAATTTTTTTTGAGCGTCGCGAACCGATTTGTTTTCGAGCTGAGCCAGGACATCAAGCTTGTCTTGAGGACGAATCACATTTCTAGGTTCGGCGATTTGTAGATTGCGAAAGAAATTCTGAGCTTGCTGTACATTGCTAAGACTTAGCGTTCCATCTGCAATCTTTGCTTCGATCACAGGTAAATCTTTGATGAGGCGCATGGCTTGAATGCGTCTACTTGCCTGACCTTCGCTGTACTTTAGCTCATTGACGGCATAGTCAAACAGACTCTTGTAGCCCAAGTCACAAAAAAGTCGCCGCCGTTCAATTTAGCGCAAGTGATGAAGAATTTTGACGAGCAAATCTCGCTCAGTTTGGACCATGGTTTTAATCTGGGAAAGGAGGTCAGAATCTTTGAGATATTGTAAGTTCATCATTGTTTTAGTCCTTAATTTATAGATCAAAATGGAAATACCATACTAATATATGGTATTGATATTGTCTATATCTTTTGGGCTAACGAGAACGGATCTTGGGATTAATCTGCTGCTAGTTGCCCGCTCCATAGATCGCTTACAAAATCAGCCCACGGAAGGATAAGAATTCCATCGTCAATGCGAGGTCTGGCTTCAAGTGATACAATAATATGTTTCTTTAACAATCGCTCTTCACGCAATGCTTTTAGGCCCTTCATGTCCTGAGAGTTGACAGAAGATTTCGCTTTGACCTCCACCGCGATTTCTTCGTCTATAATAAAATCAACTTCGTGCCCTGAGTCTGAACGCCAATAATGAATCGATCCTTTGGAATAATAGTCCCTATAGGCTGCGATCTCCTGAAACACAAGCTGTTCAAACGCGTCGCCGAATTGCTTAGACTTCATTTCAATTGAATGAACATTTTGCAGATAATTGGAAACCCCGACATCAAAGAAATAGAATTTACTCTTGGTGATAGCTTTTCTTTTTTTTGTTTTTCTCCTATCAAGGTGTCCTTTAGTATTGAATAATACTCTTGGATCGTAGTTCGAGGTACTGCACAGTCTGAGCTAATGGTTTGATAATTTATAATTTGACCGTTTGAGATAGCTGCGACCTCTAAAAAGCGACTGAAAGCGGGGACGTTTCTGGTCAATCCCTCTGCTGATATTTCTTCTCGCAAATATTCTCCACTATATGATTGCAAATCTTCCTTCGGCCTTGGAGAAAAATAAATCGATGGTAGTAGACCAAAATTTACTGCCTTCAGTAGGTCAAAATTCTTTCCTAATTCATTTACTGTCAAAGGATGAAGGCGCATAGTTCTAGCCCTTCCTCCCAACAGGTTAACTCCGGAACGTTTTAGTTTTCGTGCGCTTGAACCGGTCAGGAGAAAACGAATGTTTTTCTCTTCGATTAAAATCTGAACTTCATCTAATAGCCCCGGTATCTTTTGAATCTCGTCAATGACTATGACACCAGTGTAATCTAGAAGCTCTTTGCGGATCAAAGAAGGGTCCCTCGACAACCTGAGAAAAGTATCATACTCCAGTAAATTGTAAGATCGACTTTCCTTCAGCGTTGCTCTGATAAGAGATGTTTTACCTGTTTGCCTTGGACCAAAGAGAAAGTATGACTTTTCGCTTAAAAGTGAAGGGAGATTGATATATCGATCTATAATCATCTGAAATCCTTGGTGTAAAAACCAACGCCGGGTAATCCGGCAATTTAGGGTCTATTATGCCGGATTACCCGGCATTTTGTCAAAAAATAACTTAACCAATTAAAATAGCTAGATTTATCTCGACTAATCCAATTTTGCCTAAAGAGTTTGCGCATATCTCCGAACCTACTGATGAGGCCAGCGCCTTATCAGTAAATCTTGGGAGCGAGGTTGCACTATTATGAGTACCAATTACAGCCGTCATAAATGGATTGCGAAACATTCAACGGGATGGACTGAGTCAAAAAAATTGACCAAGGCCGTGTCAATCATTGGGCTACTCATGGTCACGAGTTGTACTGACACTTTTATGAAAACGAAAGCCGTCAACCAAAGAGCGTTAACTGCAGATCTTGCAGCAACAGCGGACTCGGCTGGTAATTATTCTGCAAACATCGACCCAAACTCGAATGCTACACAACGATTTAAGGCTGGCGCAGGTAGCGTTTATGGTGCCGCGATTGCACTTCCAGTTGGAGCATTGTCGATACCGATTAGTATCACTATCGGAGAGGGTGAAAGTCTTACTAGTTCAACTCAACAGATTGGATTGTCGTCAGACAACCCAGCGACGGCTGCAAGTTCGTCAGTAAGCTTTGTACCGAGCTCAGCTGTCGAAGCTGCAAACCCATTTACACTTTCAATTCCTATTTCTATAACGACGTCGTTGGGTCTTGCAGAAGCTGCAAGCAACGAAAACTTAGTTGTTCTCTATAAATGGATGGCGGTTAAAGCTGGTGTCACTACTTATGAAATTGGTTTGATACCTAGAAAAGATATTACGATGGCTTCGGGTACCGCACAGTTTCAAACGACAAAATTCGGTACATTTCAGTTGGTAAGAACTGCAGTGAAGGTTGAAGAAAAAATCAAAAAACCAACAGACGAACCTCCAATCTTGAAAGCGGATGCAGGAAATCCACTCGTGGGGAGTTGGGGGAGTTGTGAGAATAAAAACTTTGGGCAAAACAACGGCAATGGTGGGGGCAATGGATTTGGTGAGAGAAATTCAAACGTTAAAGTTTCATGCGTATTGCCTTCAATATCTGCACCTATCGCAGTGAATCTAAACCAAGCCAATCCAATCAATATTCCGTCGGACTACCTTAGCAAAGAAATTAATGTATTGAGAATTCCCAGTGGTGGGGGCATCCCATCGCAAACAACAGTTATCCCTCTGTCGACCATTGCAGGTAAAAAATCTATTGAGGCAATATTCACTGCGGGGTCGCCTACAATCCTTAAAAATGAAAGGATTAGATTTGAAGCTCCAAGTGGCTGCTATTTTGAAGACTTTATGTCTCCGACACCACAAAAACTTGCTGCAATAACGTATGAAAATCCTGATTTGGACTTCGAAGGAACAACATCTCCTATTGGGATAATAGGAGGCGCTGCTCCCAACGTCAGTCGAGTTTTAAATCCCAATTCTAGTTTTGAAAATGGTGAGCCAATACAAATAGTGAATACAGATATTGGTGGAGTTACAGCGCCAGGTAACGCTTACGTTTGCGACAAAACCGCCGTCGGCTTTAGAATTGACATGACCTCACCCGCTTGCACAAATGTGGCCAATTTCTCTGGTGGATCCTACCTGAGATATCGACGATTAGAAAATGCGATATTTTCAGCGTCTTTTGATGCTTCTGGGGCAGCAGCAAATTCTTTATTATTTTATGCAACAAGCCACGGCCTAAACACTGACGATGTCATTATTTTTAAGTTTATACAAAACAATAATGATTCGTCCAATATCCAAATCAACGTTCCCTACTATGTTGAGTATTATAGTGCCAATGAATTCAAGCTTAGCACGACAAACAGTGGTACTGCAGGAGACTTTGTCACCGTTGGCAGCCTTTACCCAGGCTCTTTTTCTAACAATGCAAATTTTATAAGGGCTTCAAAGATAGCTGCGGCAAACAGCGTAACTTCCTATCTACTCAGCCCTGTCGCAAACTCTCTACCCAATGGTCGACCGTTGGTTTTTACTCAATACTTTTTTAATATCTCATTCACTAATTTGGGTGATATTTATAACACTGCAACATCTGTCGCAAATTACCCAAACATCGTCAACGGTGGTGCTGCATTTCCGGTTGGTTATGCCCACATTAGACATGCAGATTGTATGCCTAGTCCACAAAATGGACTTAGATTTATCTGCGATGGGACTCAACAAGTTACAGGCAACAACAACCAAAACTCCGACGGCAAACGTTCACTTGGTATAGGCCCTGGCATTTCACCGAAGTCAGAAAGTGAGTTTGTTAAGTTTTCTCCTAATACGTTTATTCATGGGAATGCTGCCTTTTTCGGAGAGAATTGCACAGGCGGACTTGTTAGCAGAACTGAAGAGACAGGTACCTATTCTCTTGGCGCAAAAAACTCGGACTCTACGCAAGCCATCACCATTAATATGATGACACTAAAAGCTGCGATCTTTCCTCCTCAAGCAGTCAACAATGCCAACTCAATGTCAAAAACTGCAGGATGTGGAGCAAACGATTGGGTATCTGCTCAACCAAAGGATTTAAACACAACTGAGTGTAAGGACACTCCTTGGCAATCATCTAGCAACGCGCCAAAAGCCTTTAGAATCAAAGATGGCAAGCTTAACTTCCCAGAGCCCGACGGAACCTATAAAGCTGACAAAGAACTGAAACGCCTTCCTTAACTCTGACTGATTTTCATTAAACAACCCCACTGCAAAGCCATATTTGCGGTGGATCATAGACTGGGCGAGGGCCACTGCGTTTAGTTCTTCCAGGAACCTGTCCACCTAATATCTTGATCGCATGTTTTCAATCATAGATACCTGGAGACCTGTCATTTTTGGACCTTTATTGCCCGGACCTCAGGTATTCTCTCAAAGGATTAGTTAACTATCTAATATGTCTAAATTAAGTGGACTTAGTCCAATTTAGCCTAAAGAGTTTAGCCAAATCTCCGAACCTACTCATAAGGCCAACGCCTTATCAGTAAATCTTGGGAGCGAGGTTGCAATCTCATGAGTACCTTACACATCGTTCATAAACGGATTGCGAAACATTCAACGGGATGGACAGCGTCAAAAAAATTGACCAAGGCCGTGTCAATCATTGGACTACTCATGGTCACGAGTTGTACTGACACCTTTATGAAAACGAAAGCCGTCAACCAAAGAGCGTTAACTGCAGATCTTGCAGCAACAGCGGACTCGGCTGGTAACTATTCTGCAACCATTGACCCAAACTCTAATGCAACACAGCGATTCAAGGCAGGTGCTGGAAGCGTCTATGGTGCCGCAATTGCTCTTCCTGTTGGAGCATTGTCGATACCAATCAGTATTACAATTGGTGAAGGTGAAAGCCTTACCAGTTCAACACAGCAAATAGGATTGTCATCTGATAACCCAGCGACTGCCGCAAGTTCTTCAGTAAGCTTTGTACCGAGCTCAGCTGTCGAAGCTGCAAATCCATTTACGCTTTCAATTCCTATTTCTATAACGACGTCGTTGGGTCTTGCAGAAGCTGCTAGCAACGAAAACTTAGTTGTTCTCTATAAATGGATGGCGGTTAAAGCTGGTGTCACCTCTTATGAAATCGGACTGATTCCTCGGAAAGATATTACGATGGCTTCGGGCACCGCCCAGTTTCAGACGACAAAATTCGGTACATTTCAGTTGGTAAGAACCGCAGTGAAGGTTGAAGAAAAAATCAAAAAACCAACAGACGAGCCTCCAATCTTGAAAGCGGATGCAGGGAATCCGCTGGTGGGAAGTTGGGGGAGTTGTGAGAATAAAAGCTTTGGGCAAAACAATGGAAATGGTGGCGGAAGTGGTCTGATGGATGAATTCGGACCAGTTGAATTAGCTTGTTCTAGAAAAAGTTCGACTGTACCCATTAGAATCAATTTACAACCCGGGTTTAGTCATAATTTTACAGCCGAATATCAAGCTAAATCTATCACTGTAACTCGCACGACTCCCGGCTCCGTAAACTCCTTGACGTCAACGATTTCCTTGTCGTCTGTTCAAGGAAAAGAAACTATCGAGTTCATTCCTCCTACGTCTGGAGGTACAACAATTGATTACAATGAAAGCATTTTATTGACGGCACCAGACGGATGCTATTTCGACGATCAAGGCATTATTGGATCACGAAAATTGAGAACTATCGCTTATAGAAACCCTGACTTTGACTGGACCGGTACCATTGCTATGGCACATTCAAACACATATACAGATTCTTCACTATACAACTACCTTGTTTCGCCAGGGCATAATCTTAATAACAATGATCTAATTTCTTTCATCTATTCACCTCCCGGATCAAGTACAGCACAAAATTATGTTTATTGGGTTTGCAATGCTGACTCCGATAAATTCCAAATTTCAACGACATCAACTGTATCAACTTGTTCGCCACAAAACATTAGTACTAGCCCAAGTTCTCAATTCCCAGTCAGTTTTATCAGACCAGAAGCAAGAATTTATCATGGGACATTAAGGGATGCATCAACATTGGCAAAAATTGAATCCACGGAAACCGGGATTATTCAAAATGGTATGACAATAATCTTTACATCCGTGCAGGATTCGAATGCGAGCTCAAACGTCAAACCTGGAATACCCTATTATGTCGCGGATACATACAATGGTGGAACACCATATTACTTTAAACTTAGCCCAGATAACACAGCAAGTCGAGTTTCAAGTAACGCAACAAATGATGTAACCGTAACTTTTTATATCGCTACAAAAGTTACAAACGGCGGCACTGCAATGTTTCAGACCAAGCATATTGTGCCTGAAATACCTTACTCAAATGGAATCCCACTCATTTTTACAAAATATTTTCCTGATGGATTACTCAACACTTTACCTGAATTGGGTAAACTATATCCCACAACTGCAAATGCTAGTGCAGTTGACAACCCATTTATTGGGACACCTGGTACACCAGGAACTATCTTAGATGCAAGAGCAGGTTTTGCTGCATTGCGCCGCGCAGACTGCCTACCTAAGAGCTATCCTCAAATGAAGCTCGTTTGCGACGGAACAAAACATGACACCAGCGGCAGTAACAACAACCAAAACTCCGACGCCAAACGCTCTCTTGGTATTGGCCCTGGAATTACACCAAAATCGCAAAGTGAATTTGTAAAATTTTCGCCTAATACTTTTATTCATGGAAATGCTTCGTTTTTTGGAGAGAATTGCACAGGCGGACTTATTAGCAGAACTGAAGAGACAGGTACCTATTCTCTTGGCGCAAAAAACTCGGACTCTACGCAAGCCATCACTATTAATATGATGACACTAAAAGCTGCGATCTTTCCTCCGCAAGCAGTCAACAATGCCAACTCAATTTCAAAAACTGCAGGATGTGGAGCAAGCGATTGGGTATCTGCTCAACCAAAGGATTTAAACACAACTGAGTGTAAGGAAACTCCTGAGCAATCATCGAATAACGTGCCAAAGGTTTTTAGAATCAAAGACGGTCAACTTAACTTCCAAGAAGCCGACGGAACTTATAAACCAAGTAAAGAATTAAAACGAGCGAAATAACATTAGTTAAAGAGACAAAATAGGCAAAGTAAAGCCCCACTGCATGATGAATTCTGCTGTGGGGCTTTTAACGATTAAAGACATTCTTTCACAGAGTCATTTGGACCTGCAATTCATCTACCTCACAATAATAACCTCAACTCCATTGATAATCGCGATGTTTGCAAGGTTTGCAAAGCTAATCACAATCTTTCCAGTTGAGTCTGGTAAAACCGTCGCTTCGCGAATCAACCCTTTGTTTTTTCCACCTGCTGCTGCCAATACATCAAGGTTTGAAACAATAACGACACCATTGGCAAGGACATTAAAACGCCTATAATTGGCGTTATTCCAATACAGCTCGGCAAAGTGCATACGCAATTTGTAATTCTTTCCTACCTCTAGACCTGGAAAGGTGTAGACCGTCGTACTTGATCTTTGCTTTTGATACACAGCCATCGGCGCAGGATTGACCAATCCTGTCAAAGTGATTGCTGACGATGTTGAAAAAGTGCCGCCCCCTGCGAAATTAGCATCGGCCGTGAATGGAGCCACAGCTGCACCACCCGAATTAATTGCATAGACTATAGCAGACGTCGTAGCACTTACAGTTACACCAGCAGATTGAGCCGTAGTTGCACTTGTGGAGCAAACTCTAAAAGAATATTGCATGGCTGCTCTGAGGTTAGGTACGGTGTAGGTCAATACATTTCCAACCGAAGTCGCGCCTACACACGAAGCTGGAGCTGTTGCACCTTCAGCTCTTGCAACAAAGAATCCGGTCGTGATTCCTGCACCACTCACCCAGTTTAATCTGATGGAATTAGCATTCAAGACCGTCGCTGTTAAGCCTGTTGGGTTGGGAGGAATTGGCGCTACAGCCGTTGTAAAGGTAGCAGTGATGCCTACTGATGGTGCCTGTAATGTGTTCAGGGAACACACTCGCGCAGAATATACCGTAGCTGGAACAAGCCCAGTTAAAGCATTTGTAACGCCAGTTGCAACCAATGTTCCCCCGTCACAACTTGTGGGGGCGACGCTGCCTGGAGCAACTTTAACCATATATCCATTAGCATTGCTACTTGCAGTCCAATTCAACGACGCAGTAGTTGCTGTAATGGATGATGCATTCAAGCCAGTTGGTTCATTTGCAGGTGGAGTCAAGACTCGATAGCAAATAATAACATTAGGATCTCCATAATGAACACCGCTTGCCAATGGTCGACCCAAGACCTGCTTAGCGTTATAGCCCGTTGGGCAGGAATAAGCACCTGTCACCGGGTTATTTTGATTCACACCATTCACTGATCCGACCATTCCACCAAATAGTGCATCAGGCAATCTGCCGATCACGTGAGGCCTGTAACAAAAACTTAAATTTGTGTCTACATTTGAGTGCCCCAATACTTGCTTAGCAGTGTAGCCTGTTGGGCATGTATTGGCATTGGTCATGGGGTTAACTACAGGACCGCCATTTACTGACCCGATAACGCCACCAAAATCATAAAACGTCTCAGCGCCATTCGCAACGGATCTATAGCAGAAAGTTGCCGAATAATCATATCCTGGACGATCTATAAATTTCTGCGCTGTATATCCTGTCGGGCAAGTTGCAGCGTTGGTCGCTGGATTTAATGCATTATTGTATGCACCATTAATTGACCCATACATCCCACCAAAATCAAGACTATTTGAATAGCCTGACGGCACAGGTGCCGTTGTAAATGTTTTAGTAACACCAGCCGAATAGCCTAAAAAAGAATTCGCTGAGCAAATTCTCACAGAATAAGTTGTTGCAGGATTGAGCCCCGCCAATTGATATGTCGTTACATTACCAACCACTCGACCTTGACTACAATCGGCTGGAGCAGTGTTTCCTATTGCATAAGCGACAAGGTAATTAGCGACATTTCCACCACCACTCGTCCATGTCAATTGTGTTGACTGATATGCTGGTGTCGCCGAAGAGTTCAAACTTGTAACATTTGGAGGCGTCGGTAATGTCGACTTTTGACACATATTCACATCGTAATCTCTAGGGGTCGCGTTGCCATAGACTTTAGTCTTAACAAAACCAGCAGGACAATTCATATCTCCCGTTGCTGGATTTACGACTGCGACACCATTCACAAATCCAAAAATTCCGCCGAATAACAAATCTTGATTAGTATTTGCGACATGAGATTTATAACAAAGTTTCAGTGCGGCATCGACGCCAGCAGTTGATAAGATCTGAATCTCACTATAGCCTGATGGGCAAGCAGCAACTCCGCCGGCGGGATTTGGAATCACGGCTCCATTAATTGATCCAATCATACCACCAAAATCATAGCGTGGTTGTGTCACCGTTTCTGGGCGCGCAAAGCAATAGGAAGACTCATAATCAAAACCTGGATTATCGATAAATTTATAGACCGCATATCCAGCTGGACAGGTTGCAGCTGCTGTTGCGGGGTTCACAACATTGTTAACACCGCGATTGATCGACCCAAATGCACCGCCCAATTGCAATCCATTTACGGCCGGCGCAATTGTTCTACCTGTATAGACCGCACCTGCAGATATCGTTCCATTTTTTGTTTGACCACATATTCGAAACACATATTCTGTATTAGCGGTCAGGCCGGCGTAAGTAGCAAACGCTGTCGTAAAGGCAGTCGAATTAGTGGTACAAGGACCAGGAATCGTATTTGCTGACGAACGTTCTACAAGCCAACGGCTAGTTGTGCCTCCGCCGCTCGTCCAAGATAGTAACATTTGGTTTGGTATCAATGATCGCGACGATATTCCCGTTACCTCTGGCGGTGGAACAGGTGGAGTCGTTGCGGCCACGATCGTCGGCGTTGACTGAGCACCAGCGGAATTAGCGGAACAAATTGCAAAATAGTATCTCGCGTTTTCTTCCAAATTATTAAATGTATAAGTGCTTACATTTCCAATTCCAGTTCCGCCTACACAATTAGTAGGAATTGTAGGAGAGATGGCAGTCTTTACAACAAAACTAGCAACGCTAGAATCTGCCGATTGCCAGCTTACCGATGCGGATAGTCCAGTAGGGGGTGTCACGACAACATTGATTGGTGGTGGTACTGGATTTCCGGACATTTCTAAAACGATCGCGGCAGGAGAATAAGTGCCCTCGCCATTCACCGAACAAACTAGGAATGCATACATGCTACCAGGTTCTAGGCCGGTAAAATTGAAACTAGTAGAACTTGTTTCAGTTCCACCAACGCAGTTGGGCAAGAAACTCACAGGCCTAAGGATTTGGCGGACTATAAATCGCGTTGTTGTTCCACCGTTTGATGTCCAGTCCACATTGACAGAGGTTTCTGTTTTTGATGAAACGTACAAATTTGCCGGTGACGGTGGAGCAGAAACACCTGGGGTGTCTTTACCGATAAAGGCACCGTCCGGAAACTGAGCCATCAAAGCGGTCTCATGGGTGGTACGTGAATCTAAGTAGACAACGCCCAACCATGCAGAGTTAGGTCTTGCATTGACATAAACATTTCCATCTGAATAGGAGCGAGCAAAGGAAACCTGCGCTTGGCTAGAAACACCGGATTCCGTATAGAGAGTTCCACCGGACGACCTAAGTGTTTGTCCATTGGGATAATAGTAAGAATATCCATCATAAATGGTTCGATCGTCAGGATAGTAGAACCGGCCATTATATTTCAAGTCTCCGCTTACGTCATAATATGCAGAACTGGTATTCGCAAAAGTGTCGCCATTTTCGTAATACAAATATGAGCTATACAGAGTACTTCCAGAGGGATAGTACAAATAGGACGATCCCATCGACCTGCCATTAGCCCAGTAAAAACTGGACCCACTTTTTAATGTATTTCCGGTTGAGTAATAGAAACTAGCGCCGTCCGTGACACGTCTTCCATCTTGATAGTAAAGATTCGCTCCATCTCGAATATATTGACCATTAGAATACCTTGTTTGATTGGTGATCAAGCTGGTAGCAGGGCCCAAATCAACGCAATCTAGAAAAGGTAATGCCTGTTTGCCGATCGGTGCCACGACTGAAAAGCAACTCGCTAAATCACCATTAGAGGGAAACATGTATCCAATAGTTGAGTTTACATAAAGTACGATGGCAAAGTTACCAGAGCGATCAACTGTTAAGAATACTTCATTAGCTTCTTTCCCTCGTACCTGCGCAATTTCATTTCCCATCGAATCCAAAATAGATCCCGATAGCGGTGCGCCAGAAAACAATGCCAACCCACTACCACCAGAGGCTTTAGCCGAGCTCACCTGCGAAATTGGCGAACCACTGGGATTTGCCACACTCAACAGCTGAGTTTTTCCGCCAAGTTTATCGTAATCCGCTATAATAGTTCCATTGGTCGGAAAGCTCTGCTTTAAATCTTTTGCGGTGGACCCACTGTCAGCGGGTGTCTGCGTGGCAGAGTCACCTTCAGATTTCTTTGATGCAATTTTACAGGCAAGTAAAGATGCAATTGAAATGACCGCAAAAAACCTACGATACCATCGACTCATTGAATGTCCCTCATAATTTTTGTTTAAACTCAATCTCAATGCAGAAGGCAGAAGGCAGAAGGCAGAAGG
>JAPLFV010000057.1 GCA_026390495.1 Pseudomonadota bacterium
AAGTTTTCATATCCACTTACGGACGTATTTTTTGGAGTTTTTTTCCAATAAAAAAATGTCCCGGAAAGAATAAATGCCAGTGCAACTACTGCGAATTTTTGAAGTTTAGTCATATTTGCTCCTGGTGCGTACAGAGATTCCCCAACAACTCATTCAATTTTTCAAGTGATTTGAGCTGAGAGTCATCGTTTGAAAGAGCCCAAAATTGCATTGAAGCGGCATTTATATAGAGTTTGTAATCTGGCGACAATCTTAACAACTTTGACTGGCGCTGAACTTCAACGATCAGATGTTGGATCTGTAGTTCTTTCAAATTGGTGAATCTAATTTCTAGTACATTTTGAGTGCTGATGAAAATCAGCTGAGTCGCATTCATAGAAGTTAGGTAGGTTTTGATTCTAGCGATTGAGAACAACTTCTTTGTAAGTACAGGCATGATTCCATATCTGTCTAGAGCCTCATTAAAAAGGTTATCTACGGATGAAATTGAATTACTTGAAAACAAGTTTTTATAAAGTTGCAAACGCAAACCTTCTGTCGGTATATATGACCCCAAAATAGAAGCTGAAATTGGAAGCCGAATTTCTGGATCAGTGGGTTTTTTGGGAGGGTTTTCGTTGCGCAATTCTGCAATCGCTTCTGCCAGTAGATCTGTGTACATTTCAAGTCCAACTTCTGCAGCATGACCAGATTGGTCAGCGCCTAGTAAATTTCCTGCACCTCGGATTTCTAAGTCATGGCTTGCTATTTGAAAACCCGCACCAAGTTCTTGGTGACTGGCCAATACATCTAATCGTTTTTGTGCATCATCAGTCAGTCTTGATATTCGATTCGTCAAGAAGTATGCAAATGCCTGAACAGACGAACGCCCCACTCGCCCTCGCATTTGGTAAAGCTGAGCTAGGCCAAATCGCTCTGAGTTATCTATAATTAAGGTGTTGACGTTTGGCATGTCTACACCTGATTCGATGATTGTTGTGCAGACTAAGACGTCAAATCTTTGCTCTATAAACTCCAAAATCACGTCTTCTAAATCAGTTTCTTTCATTTGGCCATGAGCAAACTTAATTCTTGCCGTTGGTACAAGGCTTTTTACATAGTTCGTGGTTTCAGCGATATCATCAACTCGATTGTGGACATAAAACACTTGTCCATTTCGGGATATCTCTCTTTCGATCGCATCCTTAATAAGACTTTCATCGTGCTCGGCAATATACGTCTTTACGCTGACTCTACTAACGGGAGGGGTCGCTATGATTGAGATATCTCGAAGTCCTAACATAGCCATGTGCAAAGTTCTTGGAATGGGAGTGGCCGTAAGAGTTAAAATATCAGCTCCGGCTCGAAGCTCTTTTAGCCGTTCTTTATGTGTTACGCCGAATCGCTGTTCCTCATCAACGACAATCATTCCCAATCTTTTCACCGCAATTTTTGTGCCTAGTATTTTGTGAGTTCCTACTAAAACATCAATTCTTCCAGATGCCATATCCTCCAATACTATCTTTGCAGCTTTTGAAGGTACAAAACGATTTAATTGAGCGACTCGAATTCCATGTTTTGAGAGACGATCAGTAAAGTTTCTAAAATGTTGATAGCATAAGATTGTCGTTGGTACCAATACTAGGACCTGAAAACCCTCCTGAACGGCTCGATAGATAGCACGAAGTGCTACTTCAGTTTTGCCAAACCCAACATCGCCACAGATCAGTCGGTCCATAGGCTTACCCGACTGCAGATCAGAATTTACGTCCTGAATGGCCTTTAGCTGATCGTCGGTCTCCGTAAACGGAAATTCAGCTTCGAACTTGAAGTAGTCATCGCTGGGAGAAGTGTATACATGAATAGGCGCCAATGTTCTCTGGGCCTGAAGTTTAAGCAATTTTTCCGCCATGTCTTTGATGGCTTGAGAAGCTTTGGCTTTTTTGCGCTCCCAGCCGCCGCTGCCAAGTCTGTCCAGATGACTTTGACCAGCGTTGCTGTCTGATCCACTATTGTATCTCTGGAGCAAATTCAACTTGTCGGCAGGCAAAAAAATCTTGTCGCCACCAGCATATTCAAGATGTAGAAAATCGCCGGAAAAACCTGCCACGGTCATTCCCACCATGCCGCGATACATTCCAATACCGTGTTGAGTGTGAACAACAAGATCACCAGTTTTCAAATCTCGAAAGGAGCTCAAGTAGTTTTTTAAAGTTCTACTGCGTGGTTTCCGTGTCTTTTCCTGTATGCCAAAAAGAGAATGTTCAGGGATAAAAAGCAGCTTTTCCTGATCAAACCATACAAAATTGGAAAATTCGCCCATTACGGAAAGAATATGGATATTCTTCTCAGCCTTGGTGCTCTTTAAGATGT
>JAPLFV010000052.1 GCA_026390495.1 Pseudomonadota bacterium
CTATGAAAAGCCCAAATGCTCATTGACTTCGTCGGTACTTTTCAAAAAATTTATCAATTGAAACAGTAATAAGCATTTCAAAGCCGATATCGTAATTCAAATCTAAAATCTTTCAAAAAAGTTGTTTAAATTTTCTTGAGGAGCACCACTAACATAGCGAGCAAAGAATAATTTGTTACCTTCGATTTTTAGAGTTTTTGCTTTTACGACTCCTGCAAAAGGCTCTGCTTCGTGATCAGAAGAGTATTTCTTGCCTGATATCTCACGCGGCTCTCCGACATTCCAATTATTATGTTCATAAGTTGCCTGCTGATTATATCTTAACACTATAGACTCAGCTATCGGAGTCGCAGTTATCGATTGCAGCTGAGAATAAAAGGAGATCCATCCCTTCAATCGTTCCTGCTCATCTCTTGAAACATTTACCCAATTTTCGACAAATTCAATTCGTCTGTCACCTGGAAGACAATTCAATCCATCATAAACAATTTCAATTTTCTGCAAACTGGACTCTTTGAATGAATATTGAATTTCGCGACTTAAATTGTCATTCCGTGCTTTCTCACAAGCTCCTTTCCATTTAGTGTTTTGTGCGTCATACAAAGAGAAAACCGGTAGAAGAGTTTGGGGTATTCGATCCTGAGCCCCTCCAGAAGTCGATTCATTTGATTGACCGCACGAAAAAAATATTCCAATGACTGCTAATACTGAAAGGTACTTTTTAAGAAATGTAGTTTTCAATAGCCTTCTCCCCAAATTTGCCCCACGTAAGACTTGTAATCAACTGTCGCTAAACCTTGGTAGGTCAAATTTTACACTTAGCTTTGCATTTTTGCAATTCGACCCGCAGCTTCCTTCCTTATCCTCGAGATGTCCGACTAAACACCGAGTTGACCCTAGGCTCTAACGTCAACCATCCACCAAAGGCATTCGAAACAACGCTGGGTACTAGTCATAACAAAAATTCACGGAATAGTTTGACAGCACGTCGAACCTTATCTCCTTGACGCTGCGCAATGAAAAGGTATCCCGCAATCTCATAATGAGATGCGACACGAAGAAGACCATTTGCTACATGACTTGAAACGCTATGATAAGGCATTACCGCGACCATGTCTAAATCTAAAATAGCATCAATCATTGAGCGGTGAGAGTTTACCGAAAGTGCGATCTGAGCACGCTTGATTGCAAACGCACCAAAATTCTTTTTAATCCAGGCATGTAACAAGGGATCGTCTTCTCGATAAGCAACAAACTCGACTCGATCAAGGTCTTCTTTTGAATCAATCTTAATCTGAAACCCTCTTCGACAAACAAGTACTGCTCTTTCTGAAACCACTTGAGAAGACACCAATGGGTCCGGCAGCGCAATTGTCGCTGTAACACCCAAATCCAAGGTCCCCTGAACCAATCTGTCTACGATTTCATAATCTTTCATGAATTCAACACTAAGATTTACGGACGGAAATTTCTTCTTGAATCGCAAGACTCTTTCTAAGAAGTGAGACTGGCCTATCTCTGTCAAACATCCAAATCTTAAATGACCCTCTACTTGATCGGATCGCTCTTGAGTTACATCGATTGTTTCACCTATCTGCTTCATCAAAGGAATAACCTGAGATGCAAATGTTCTACCTACATCCGTTAGCCTGACACCTGAATTGCCACGGTGAAAAAGCTCAACCCCCAAACCTTCTTCCAGCAGACGAAGTTGTCGCGAGGCAGATGGCTGGGTAATTCCTAAATTTTCCGCGGCTGCCGAAATATTTGAGGATTCCGCTACTGCGCAAAAGCATTCGAGATAGGAAAAAAGAGTTGTCATATTCATTGAGTATACCAAGATCGCGGCAGTTTTGGTATGCAAATTTTCTATAGCAGGTATATAAAGCAAACAATATTAAGCACTTATATTTGACATTCGCTCACTAAATTGGCATTTTCACATCGCGCATGAAGGCTGTTTACATGCCTTCAAATTTTAAGTCTTAAAATCCTGTTTTGCAGTTGAGACCCTGACTGGACAACGTTTTCCGGTCAGAATAACGAACCATGCCGCACCAAGTGTGGCTCACAATCGAAAGGACCCAGTTCATGAATCAGATTCTTCTAAAAGCCGTAGTGTCACATTTTGCTTTAATAGGATTCACCTTTGAAGGAATCGCGGCGACGTCTACAAAGTCATCCGTATCAAGCTCGAATCGAACTCAGTTTGAGTCACTAGACCGTATTCAATGCATAGACGATACGAAATCTCCAAAGCATATCATCAATGTTCGACTTATTGATATTGGAGACAAGGAGGCTAACGTTGATATTGAGCGTGGATCTAAATCTGACCATTTCTCGAAATCTAATGTTGCATTTGGTTTTACTCCCAATGGACTTTGGGTTGAATGGGCGTCAACACTACAAGATAATCTTAATGTGCAAATTGTAATATCTAATGATGTTCTAAGTAATACAATTGGTACTGGTTCTGTGATCCATGAAGGTGATGAATACTCCATTTCTTGCAGGTTAGATCCATTCGCCCGACCAGACTCGATTGAATCTAAATTAGTTGATATTAGTTGGAATATACTGCCAATTTGTAACAGCGTTTTGTTCAACAACACACATTCTGGAGATTGTACTTTTGCTGCAACGATCTACAAGACTCCTGCTCGCGTATGGTCCGAATTTAGGACTTCGAGCGGCTTGGATCCCCTCAGGTCGAACATAGAGATAAAGCTTGCCTTGAAGGAGTGCCTATTTACCCATTTCGCATATTCTGATTATTCGGATATTCAAAAGACTTTCTTAGCAGATAAATATCTGTACTCAATTCGCGAAACCTTACCAAAGGCCCAATTCTATGCGGCCCCTCGTCGCTGGCAGAATGAGAGTGTGGAAGCCTTTAAAAATGAAATTTTGAGCTCTGCAAATATCGGTGGTCCAGAGTGCCAACTAGTCATAAAAGACCCAACTTTAGGATCATTCCTAGCCATCTCATCTGATGTCCAAGACTAATAGGAAAAGTGGGGCATTAGATGCCCCTCTTTTTTACCACTCACAAAGACCAAGTAAACAAATTTAACCGCGCAAATGAATTAACTGCTTTGATAAGGAATCTGCAGCCAGTGTGAATAATTTCTTAGCAAAAAACAAGATATCGCTTGAATATATCGATGCAATCGGATCTCACGGACAGACTATTTATCACGCAACATTCAAAGACTCAGAGCTTGCGACGACACATCAGCTAGGAGCACCATTTATTATTTCCGAACTAACGGGAATCCTGTCTGAATTGCAACTCGATGCAAACAATGACTTAATTCTAAGATTTTGCTGTCGCATCAAGATAACCCTCTTGTGCATCGGACTTGCGCGTTTGCATTTTTGTGATCAGCGATGGATGTGAGGCGTTTAGGTAGATTGACTTCATCGTGAATAGCCCCTTGGTGGGTCGCCTTTAAACCCAAAAGGCCGGCGCTGGCGCAAAGGGATCCACCGCAATTCAAAAAAAATTTTAGGGAGCTTCATAATGTCTCGACGATCCGGAAAAATTTTTTTGTGCAATTGCGGGTCCTCCTTTGCTGGCTGTCCTTTTGGGTTTAAAGGCGACCCACCAAGGGGTTGAATTATATTTCCGTCGTAAGAGACGGCATTCCTTGTAGGCTGGAGCTTACCTTGATGCTATCGCAAAATCTTAGATTTAGTCGGCGCTGAACAAATCTGATGTGGTTGTTTGACCGAGCGTTGAGAAGTGTCTCTTTAAGCTACTCCATTACTACACATGCTTTGCTTGAAGTCCCTTCAAAAACATCTCAAGTTGACTTTCCAGAGTCGATCCAAATGGGGCAAGAATTTTCTCAAGTCCACCGAGTTGAATCGCAGCTCGGGCAGATTCGGGCGGATTTGCCAAAGTCCAAATGCCAAGCAGTGATGACGATAAAAAAATAAGTAGTTTTTGAATATCGTCATCATCCAACCTTGGATATATTTTTTTCCACAATATCGCTTGACTGCTCTGAACCTCCAACATTTTCAATTTGAACGGCAGTATTCTTTCTGGCCTCACATTCTTTTCAATGATTGAATGAAGCAATGAAAAAAGTCTTAGCATCGGACTGAATTCACTTAAAGAGGAGACAAATGTTTTTGCTGCTAAATGCAGAGGACACTGGGTCGGAAGTTCACTTAATTTCTGATCCAGTAACTGACCCCACTTTACGATCTGCTGCTCGACAATGCGAAGAAAGACTTCCTCCTTGGAATGAAAATACAAATAAAAACTGCCTTTAGCGAGACCGATCTGTTTGCAAATATCCAGAACTCCAATGTTTGAGTATTCTTCTTTCAAAAAAAGTGTCAAAGCACCTTCGATAAAATCATTTTCCCGCGCCAACTTCTCATCGTCCAAGATGGCTCGAATTCCGCGTTCAGATTTTCGCTTTGTCTTCGTTCGAATCAAGATTCGGTCCCTCGGATCAAGTAAATTAAACGATCTTGTCATCGTTTGAATTTTGCCCATTTTAAGCTTAAAGGTTTATCCCCTAGTTTGTTGTTTGACTAAACTATGGACCGCGCAATCTGGCAATACCTTTCTAGCTGCCATGAGAAACTCGGCACCCCCTCCTACGGGATTTCTTAATGCGGGAGATTTAGTCTGAGCGACCTCAACAATTTTTTTGGCAACCACGTCAGGCCTTGCCCCGCCTTTTGATGCTTTTTCAAAGCTCGCGTAGACACGATCAAAGTAGGAACGATATTGAGAACCCTCTTGAGGCTTTGCTATGTCGGCGGATCGTCCTAAAAACTCGGTACTAATCGCACCAGGCTCAATTAAGATCGCATCAATACCAAATGGTTTAAGCTCATAATTAAGTGACTCGGTGAACCCTTCCACGGCAAATTTAGTTGCGTGATAAGAACTATATAGAGGGATACCTAACCGACCACCAATGCTCGAGATGTTCACGATTCGCCCGAATCTTTGAGCTCGCATGTAGGGTAAAGCAGCTCTTGTCACATTCATTAGTCCAAACACATTGGTTTCAAATTGTTTAGCTATGGATTCTGGAGATGTTTCTTCAAACGGCCCCATGAGTCCGTAACCCGCATTATTAACGAGCGTATCGATGCGACCAAATCGCTGCCAAACGGATTCAAACACTGCGTTTATTGAGCTGATGTTTGTGACATCAAGGGGCAATACATCAACATTTGGAATCATCCTTAGTTCTGCTTCGGAAGACGGATTGCGCATCGTCGCTACAACTTGCCATCCCGCTGCAGCAAAGGCTATTGCGGTAGATTTTCCAATTCCACTGGACGACCCAGTAATCACGACAACTCTTCGAGATGAGACCTCAAGAGCTTGAATTGATGATTTTTCAAACACGCTGCCTTTTTGATTTGAGACATTCTTCACTGTATCTGTTCCTTTGCTTTTTTAGGTTAAACCAATTTTGAGTCAACAACTGACCCAAGGTCATTACTAAATGACCTTGGGTCAGTTGTAAAGGGGAATTTTTCAACAAGAATAATATATTAATTATTTCAGCGTGTTATATTCATATTTCCAGACCGTGCTTGAAAACGTTCATTTGAGGCCGATTCTGCATTTGTCCATTTATGAGGCGCATCAAAAGCCCTCTAAAGCTAGGCAAAAACGAGCTTGTTGCCTTCTCGCGTTGTGTTTTTTAAACTGGAGTTAGTCAAACAATTCTAGCCTCTTGACGAATATGTTTGATGCCCGTTTAATGGTGATTTGAAATTAACCGTGTTCAACTGACATTGCCCTTGTCGCTAATTATGAGGTGTTTGTGAGCTGGAAAGTCTACAACGTTCACACAGGCAAAATTGTTAAAGCTGGTTTTGATGATGAAGAAGCTGCCAAGGACTGGCTCGAAATGCGTCGAGACCTCCCTACTGAAGATTACCTCGTTGAAGAATTGGACGAGGAAGAGGAAGATGCTTTGGAAGAGGATGAAGACGAAGAAATAGAACCTTCATTTGCACCTGAAGAGATTGATGAGGATGAAGATGAAGATTTTGGTCGACATGGAATTAATTTCGATGATGAAGATGAAGATGATGATGACTTAGATGAGGATGAAGATGAAGACGAAGAAGAGGACGAAGATTATTGAGACCTTTTGCCCTTTGTCTAAAAGAAAATTATGACGCAACGCAGCGTAAACAGTTTACCTCCATATTTGCGTCGTTACTGCGCAGAGCAGGATTATAATAATTATACGTCACGAGATCATGATTCGTGGCGTTTTATCATGCGTCTGTCTAAAGCTTTTTTTGAGAATCATGCGGTAGAAATCTATTTGGATGGTTTACAGAAAACAGGAATCCCAACTGATCGAATTCCGCGAATTTCAGAAATGGATCAGGCTCTGCAAGAATTTGGCTGGGGCGCCGTTCCCGTTTGTGGCTTCATTCCACCCATTGCTTTCTTAGATTTGCAGGCACGCAAAATCTTACCGATAGCCACTGATATGAGGTCAATAGACCATATCGCATACACACCGGCTCCAGACATTGTTCATGAGGCTGCAGGCCATGCTCCCATTATTGCCGACGCTCAATACCGCGAATACCTCACGCAGTATGCTTCTGTTGCTCAGAAAACTATAATGTCGCGAGAAGATTTGAATCTATATGAATCCATTCGAATTCTTTCTGATCTCAAAGAAAGTCCTGATGCAAGTCAACAGCAAATCATAGAAGCGCAGCTGAAACTCGATCAATGCTCAAGAAATATGTCATTTGTTTCAGAGGCCACTAAAGTCGCACGCATGGCCTGGTGGACAGTTGAATATGGACTGGTCGGCCCTATTTCAAAGCCTAAAATTTATGGTGCTGGACTGCTTTCAAGTATTCAAGAAAGTCAAAACTGCTTGAATTCAAATGTAAAGAAAATTCCACTTTCTATAAAATGCATTGAAACATCCTACGATATAACAGAGCCACAACCTCAGCTCTTCGTCGCCAATGATATGGTTCATTTAACCGAAGTCCTAAAGGAGCTTGAGGATAAACTTTGCTTTCGCCTAGGTGGAGTTTTTGCTCTGGAAGAATGTCGGAAAGCCGATACAGTTAACACTGTCGTTCTTGACACAGGCCTTCAGATCAGCGGAAAGCTGACACGTTATGAAGCATGTGTAAACAAAGCTGATGGAGACCCACATTTCTTAGCTTTTGATGGACCTGTGCAACTTTCGCTGCGCAACGTTGAGCTAGAGGCACAAGGAATTGAAGTTCACAAAAGTGGATTTTCAACTCCTCTTGGGCGGTGGGCACAGTTTCATGAGAAACCTGTTAAATTGATTACGAAACATGATCTCGAAGTGGTCGGCATTTTCGTTGGAAACAAATCTACTCTAAGCTTGGTCAATGGCTTCAAAATAGAAGGGCAAGTCAAAAGAATTCATTGGAACAAAGATACCTTGATTTATATCACCTGGACCAACTGCGTTGTAACTCGCGGTTCACAGCGTTATTTTGAACCCTCCTGGGGTGACTTTGACATGCCAATCGGAGAAAAAATTGTCTCTGCTTTTGGCGGTCCAGCAGACCGAGATCGCTACGGAGATTATGATATGGGCGGAGTCTCAACTCAGCCTGGAAGGATTAGCCCCTTTTCTGCGAAAGAATTGAAGGATTTTGAACTCTATCATTCCGTTAGATGTTTGAGGGATGCGGGCAAAAATGTAGACTCAGTCGCCGATGACCTCATAAGAGTATTTGATGATCAATGGCTTTTAGCTATCGATTTGCTCGAAATGGCAGATAAAAACCTTTTAAGTTCTAGCCGTGTATTGAAACTAAAAAAATGTTTGGAGCACTATTGCACTCAATATCAGGATGCTCCTAGGGAGCTCATAGAGAAAGGACTCAGCCTAAAAAATTAACAAAGAATCAAGTTTGGAATAGAATCACATTAGAATGTGCCACATAGAATCTTACGGATTCAAACCACTCAGTCGAAAGGTGGACGGTATGACGATCATGACAAAGTTAAAGGAAATGCGAGAATTTTCAGGAAACATTCAAACCGTGGGTTTGTCAGATCCTAAGATTGAAGAACTATCCTTAAAGTTCCCTCAATTGGTTACCGCAGTTAACTCTGCGCATCGAGAATGGCAGGAGTGCAAAAATACTTATAAAGACTGGTTTAAAAAAAGTGAGTTTGAGCTGATAAGTTTTTTGCAGGAAGACTTTGTAAATTTCTACAAGGAGGATGCCGTAAATCCTTATGTTGCCTTCTATGCGGTGGGGCCTTGGGTTATCACAACACATGGCGCAGTGGTTCACGACAGCGGTGGTTATGGAATGTTGGGCCTTGGTCAAGGTCCGGAGAATGTTATTAAAGCGATGTCCAAAAATGTTGTGATGGCAAACATCATGACGGCCAGCTTTTCGCAAAAAAGATTCACAGAAAAATTGCAGCAAGAGATTGGTCAAAAACGAAATGGCAATCTTAGAAGTCCATTCAGCAAATTTCTTTGCATGAACTCAGGAAGCGAGGCCATGACGGTTGCTTGTAGAATTTCCGACGTCAATGCGAAATTAATGACCGATCCTGGGGGGCGGCACGCCGGAAAGCAAATTCGCTTCTTAGCTCAAAAAGGTAGTTTTCATGGTCGAACGGAACGACCTGCAAAAGTCTCTGACTCTTCCAAAAAAGGATATCAAGTTTTAGCCTCATATCGAGGAGACACTCAGTTAGACACTATCGAGCCAGGAAACCTTAAGCAGCTTGAAGAAGCCTTTAAACATGCAGATCAAAAGGGAATCTTTTATGAGGCCTTGTTTGTCGAGCCAGTGATGGGAGAAGGCAATCCTGGAATGGCAATGACTAGAGAATTTTATGATTTAGCACGTAAATTAACCAAGGAGCATGGATCTGTTTTGATTATGGACTCAATCCAATCAGGAATCAGAGCCACAGGTTACCTTTCAGTTTGTGACTATCCAGGATTCGAGAATTGTGAGCCGCCTGAAATGGAAAGTTACTCAAAGGCAATCAACGCCGGCCAGTATCCCTTGTCTGTTCTTGGATTAACGACTCATGCAGCGAATCTCTATAAAAAGGGAATTTATGGCAATACGATGACATCTAATCCACGCGCTCTAGAGGTTGCTTGCTCTGTATTGGACTCGTTGACTCCTGAATTACGAGCCAATATCCGGGTTCGAGGCCAAGAATTTCTGGAAAAATTTAATCGATTGAAGACGGAATTTCCTGATGCCATCGTTGCAGTCCAAGGAACAGGTCTGCTTTTCGCAGTAGAACTTAACGAAAATGGCTATACAGTGTTAAGCAAAAACTGTGTAGAACTAGACCTTCGATTGGCAGGAATTGGCGTGATACACGGTGGAAAAAATGCACTGCGCTTTACTCCGCATTTTGGTATAACATCAGATGAAATTGATTTAATCGTGGACGGGGTTCGCAATTCCTTGAAAAAGGGACCCATTTTTAAGTGATTGAATGTTTAAATAACTAATTACCAATTCTTGTTCTGAGGGAAAAATGACGAAAATATTTTTAAGTTCTCTTTTCATTTCAATTTTTTTACAAGGTTGTGGACTTCAATCCATCCCCCAAGCCAAAAACGAGGTCGATGCCACATTAGCTGAAGTAACCTCACAGTATAAGCGGCGTTCCGACCTCATTCCAAATCTTGTTGCCGTAGTCCAAGGATATGCAAGTCATGAAAAGGATACGTTAACCGCGGTTGTTGAAGCACGGGCCAAAGCAACTAGCATGACGATTGATCCGTCAAAATCAACACCAGAGCAAATAGCTGCTTTTCAAAATGCTCAAGGCTCTTTAAGTCAAGCTCTTGGCAAGTTGATGGTCATTTCTGAAAATTACCCGCAACTGAAGGCAGATAGAAATTTTAGTGAATTGCAATCACAGCTGGAAGGCACGGAGAACCGCATTACAGTTGCTAGAAATAGACATATCGAAGCAATTAAGGGGTTCAATAATTTAGTAACTGTTCCGCCAACGAGCTGGACTAACTCAATGTTTTATCATCACCCTGTCATGGCACAGTGGACAGTCAGTGCCGCTGAGGCAGAAGTGATTCAAACTGCTCCTAAGGTCGAATTCAATAAAAAGTAGAACCTATGCACTTTGTCTTGAGTTTGCTTTTACTGATTTTATCAGTCTACCCCAAGGTGGGCGTCGCTCAATTTCAAATTCCAGCGTTGACGTCCCCCGTAATGGACCAAGCCAACGTTATAGACGGGGTCACTTCACGGCAACTTTCCGCGACGCTCCAATCACTGTATGATAGCGGCGGCCCTCAAATTTCTGTTCTGACTATTCCCTCCCTCAATGGCATTTCGATCGAAGAAGCTTCGATTAAGGTCGTCGATGAATGGAAGTTAGGCCGAAAAGGTATCGATGATGGGGTTTTGCTTTTTATAGTACCGCCGGAGAGAAAGATTCGGATTGAGGTCGGAAAGGGTCTAGAGGGCCATTTGACAGATGCACTTTCGCGAAGAATTATTCGAGAGAGCATCACTCCACATTTTAAAAATCAAGACTTCAGTACTGGAATTCGCAATGGGGTCAATCAAATTATATCTGTGACCTCTCCTGACTTTGCTAAACAAAACGGGGTTTATGCAGAGCGAAGAAGCTCCAGGCGAAATCTATCTGGCGATTCTGAAAGTTCGATGGCCAGAAAATTTTTATCTTTATTCTTTATTGCATTAATCATATTGATAGCTGTTTTCAGAAAGATTTTATCAATTTTTGGACTTATTCCCAGGTCCAGTTCTCGACACCATAGTGGTTGGTCAGGAGGATTTGGCCAAGGTGGAAGCAGCGGATGGTCCTCTGGAGGTGGAAGTCATTGGAGTGGAGGAGGCGGAGGATTTAGTGGCGGAGGATCATCTGATTCTTGGTAATCCCAGAAATCGACAATAAAGTGCATAACATCCCAAAACTAAATCTATATCTAGATCTAAATCTGCGAAAAAAAGAGGATTGAATGTCGAGTCAAAGTCAGAATCAAGCCAGTACATCCAAGAGAGAACCCCTAAATATCCCTGTATGGGCTATGAATTTTATTAGCAAACAGGAGATTCTATCAGTTGAGGATGCCGTAAAAATTGCTGAATCTGAAACCTCGGGCGAAATCGTTCCCATGATTGTGAAGTCGTCGGTCCAATCAAAAATGCCCCAAAGAATTTTGTTTCTTTCATTGTCAATTCTCATCCTCATCAGCCAGTACCTCTTAAACTACAATGGATCCTTCGATTTTTTTGAGTATCTGTATCTCTTAGACCTCATCTTGGTTCTGCTTGCATTCTATCTAAGTGTCTATCGACCACTACCAAATATTCTGATGAGACTTTTAACGCCAGAGGACGATCAGATTGACTTTGTTGATATTCGCGCTGAACTTGAATTCAATAGATGTCGATTGAGAAATACTTCAGCTAAAACCGGAATTCTGCTGTTTGTCTCGCACGCAGAACAAAGAGCAGTCGTGTTGGCAGACGAATCAATTGCTGCAAAATTGCCGCCTGAAACATGGAAAGAGGTATTGGATTTAATGATCAAGGGATTTAAGAATAAAAATGTCGGACAAGGGATGGTCCATGCAATCACCAGGTGCGGAGAAATTTTGAAAGTTCATTTCCCAATTGAAGCGACTGATCAAAACGAGCTAACAAATCATTTGATCTTGAAAGAGATGAGAACGGGAATCAGAATCTTAGTTACAGGTGGAACATTTGACAAAGAGTACAATGAGCTCGATGGAACACTCTACTTTAAAGATACTCACATCACTGAACTATTGAACTTAGGCAGATGCAAACTCGACGTTTCCGTGAGAACGTTAATGATGATCGACAGTTTGGAAATGAAAGACTCAGATCGCAACGTTATCCTCGATAACTGCCGAAGTTGTAAAGAAGATAGGATCATCATCACGCATGGTACTGATACGATGGCCGAAACGGCAAAATTACTAGGTCAAAGTGCTCTAAATAAAACCATAGTTCTTACGGGTGCATTGATCCCTTTCAAATTCGGAAGTAGTGACGGCCTTTTTAATTTAGGTGCTGCAACGGCCTATGTTCAAGCACTGCCTTTTGGTGTCTATATTGCTATGAATGGCAAATATTTTCGTTGGGACAATGTCCGAAAGAACCGTCAGCTTGGTCTATTCGAGGAAATCGGGTAGTCGCAAAACTTATCTAGGTCTGCCTAAATGACGGGGACGACGAACTAGGCCTTAGAACGCAAATTTACTTGATGATTATTTTTTCATAAAATCCTAGATCAATTTCAGGTTGTTATCACAATTCAAAGAATACTTCGGTACGACAGAATATGCTCGTTGCTCTTCCAAAAATCTGGAGCCAAATTTGCATGCAAGCCAGGGCGTATCGCCCATTGTAAAACCTCTCAGATTTGGAGCCTTTAATGATTACTTTAAATAGAATTTTGTGCCTTTTAAGTTTAAGCGTATCTACATTCTCTTTCGCGGCGCAAAATATTGTCATTCAGCCAGGATCTTCAATATCAATCTTTCCTGGAATGGAGACTAATGTCACTTGCAGCGGAAGTTCTGCCGGAGGACCCATCATATTGGACAAGTTTTGCGTTTGTGCTTTTGGAGGTTATAGCAGCCGGTACTCTTGGAAGATAAATCGTAAATTGTTTCTATCAGATGGTACGGAAAAAATTCAAGAAGTCGCATCTTCGCCTGGCGAGTTCTACAATCAAACTGATGCTGCCAATGAATGTGAAGCCAAAATGATGCTGAATCCAGCTTGTCGACCTTCATATTGAATGATTTGGAGATCTATACGACTTCATTGGCTATAGATCTCCTATCCTTTAATACGTCTTTTTTTGGCTTCCGCATCATGTTTTGGCAAATATGATTCAAAGGACAAAACAATTCAATCACCAGAAAAAATTTGTCCTACAAGACTAACTTAGCCTACAGATGGCAATTGTGAATTCAAAGTCCCTATTGACGAATGACCCATTCAAGAATGAACTATCGGTCAACCTCATTCTTTCAGTGATTCAAGTCTCAACAAATGTCGCCAGTTGACGACACCCCCCCTTACACCGACTAGATAAATATTCCGTTCACCTAATGATTCGAACCAATTCGATATAGCAAAGCAATGCTAATTGGATGGCACA
>JAPLFV010000020.1 GCA_026390495.1 Pseudomonadota bacterium
CTCAATTGACAATTGATCCCGATTTGGCTCCAGAGTCAATGGGCCTTGCTGAAGATTTGAGAAATGAGTTTGTAATTGCAGTTCAAGGTGTCGTTATGAATCGGCCTAAGGGTCAAACAAACTCAGAAATGTCTACAGGCGACATTGAAGTTCAAGTGAATAAGCTAAAAATACTAAATCGATGCGACGTGCTACCGTTTCCAATTGATGACGAATCAGAAGCCTCGGAAACCACAAGACTGAAATATCGATATCTTGATCTCCGCCGACCAACTCTAAAGAATAATATTATCAGTCGAGTAAAATTTGTTAGGGAAATGCGTCGTGCACTTGATGACCTTGGCTTTTTGGATATCGAGACTCCATTTCTATACAAATCGACTCCGGAAGGGGCGCGTGAATTTTTAGTACCGTCACGATTGCACGAAGGTCAATTTTATGCGTTGCCTCAAAGCCCTCAGCTATTTAAACAGGTTTTAATGATTTCAGGTTTTGATAAGTACTATCAAATAGTAAAATGTTTTCGCGATGAAGATCTTAGAGCTGACAGACAACCGGAATTCACTCAAGTTGATATTGAGATGTCTTTTGTCAATGAATCGAATGTTCTCGATACTCTCGAAAGCGTCACTAGAAAAGTTGTAAGTAATTTTTACGACGGTAACATCAACCTTCCAACTCCATTCCCAAGATATACTTATGCACAGGTCATGGAAGATTATGGCGTCGACAAACCCGATACTCGTTTTGATTTGAAGTTAAAAGATGTTTCGGAAATAGTCAAAACTTGTGGATTCAAAGTATTTTCAGATAGCGTTTCAACTGGCGGAATAGTCAATACCCTTGTCGTACCCAATGCTGCGGACAAATTTAGTCGCAAAGATATAGATGAACTGACTGAATTTACAAAGTCTATTGGGGCTAAAGGCCTCGCATGGATCAAAAAAACTGAGGGCTCTGGTGTTGCTTCTTGGAACGGTCCAATTGCAAAATTTTTGGATGATGTTACCTGCACTAAAATCGAAAATATTGCAGGAATTAAACCAGGAGATATAGTTTTCTTTGGTGCTGGTGAATGGGAAAATACAAAAGCAGTATTGGGTGCCTTGAGAAACCAAATTGGTTTCCGATTGAAGCTGGCGGACCCGAAAAAGTTAAATTTTCTATGGGTAACAGAGTTCCCCCTTCTGGAGCGCGACCACGAAAATAATCGATGGCTAGCTAGACATCATCCATTTACGTCTCCTCGTCCAGAAGACCTTGATAAATTGAAAAGTGACCCAGGAGCTGTTAAAGCTTCTGCGTACGATCTCGTTTTGAACGGATTTGAGGTTGCAGGAGGATCAATTCGAATTCACGATCCTGAGATTCAAAAGCAATTGTTTGAAGTCATCGGACTGACTAAAGAAGAGGCTCAGTCAAAATTTGGGTTTTTACTTGATGCACTAAAGTTTGGGGCTCCCCCTCATGGAGGAATGGCTTTTGGCGTGGACCGAATGGTGATGTGTTTAACTGGGGCTCTTGCTATAAGAGACGTTATTGCATTTCCTAAGACCCAAAAAGGAACCTGCCTCATGACAGGCGCACCAAGTATTGCAACGCCAGCGCAGTTAAAGGATTTGCATATTAAAATTGATCCAATTGAGAGAACAAAGTAAGGACAATGCCATGAAAACTTCTCTAGGAATCCCAAAGCAGATAGCTTCATTTCCGATGGGTCCGCATATGATCTCGTTGCTTGGAATCACTGAAGGCCAATATTTAGGACATCAGAACATGAATCCTAGTGAAACCGATTGCATCGCGTATCAAGAGTTTCTACTAGACCATCTTGATTCCATTTCAATTAAATCTTCGGATCAATTGACAGATGTCATCGAAGAGCTGATTGGAATGAATTTTCCTATCTTAGTCGTCAAATTTGCTCAAGCATTCCACAATTTAGTCCAGGAGTTTGATTTCCGAACTCAATTGCACTTAGGCAATGCTTACATGATGCTTGGAGATTTTGCCTCTGCTGAGTTTTCCTATAAGAGAGCACAGTCCTTAATTTTAGAAGAGCCCGCTCCGTATATCAACTTAGTGCAAATATACTGTGAAGAGGCGCGTTTTGCTTTAGCTGAAACTTGGTGTCAAGCAGGTCTTAAAGTTGATCCCAACAATACTAAATTGTGGGAGTTTTTCACTTGGATACAAAGACGTCTAAATCAAGATTTGATGGTGGAGCGGGTTACAGAAACTGCGAAGCAATTGAATTCTTGGGCAGGAAAATTACTTTCAATAGACTTAATTGAAACCGATCCAATGAAGGCCGCTGCGGCAAAACTGACCGTCCTCAATGAATACTACCAAGAGGGAATACGAGCAGATGATTTTCTGATCGAATACACAGCGGTCTTAGGTCTCAACGGTCAATATGAGAAAATTCCTTTGGTCATTTGGCAACAAGAGAAATCGAGCCGATCTACTCTTCCCTGGCAGTTATATGTCCATAATATTCAGGCCTTGATGGGTCTAGGCCGAGACGATCAAGCAATGGAAATTGCAAATAAAACACTTACAATAAAGGGACTTAGTCCGTCAGCCATTACAACAATAAAGTCCATGCAGCAGGACTTGAACCCCTGAAATGGTCACCCAATCCTAGTAATACCAGAACCTTAAAGCGTTCCTTCCTAGATGACATTCGATAATAGCGAAAGATCATTCTAAAGAATTCTATGAATTGTAAAAGAACTGGTTGACAAATGTACCACCTTGTCTTATATATCGTTTCATCAATCAAGCGATTCCATTTTCAATCGGAGACACCGCCATGAAAGCACTCATTGTCGATGACGATTCCACATTGAGACTAACTGTACGAAGCGTGTTGGAATCAAAGGGTTTTCAGGTACTGGAAGCAGAAGACGGCCAAATGGCTGTCGATATGGTGCAAAAAATCCCTGATATTGGAATTGCCATTCTAGACGTCAACATGCCACGCCTTTCTGGAATTGATGCATTGAGCAAGATAAAGGAAATCAATCCTTCTATATTTTGTATTGTCGCGACAGCATATAGCAACATGAATGATGCGATTAGAGCAATTAGATGCGGAGCGTTTGATTATTTACAAAAGCCTGTAGAACCCGAACGCCTTTTGAAACTACTATCAAATGCCACTGAAGCCAGCAATATGGTGGTAGAAGCAAGCTATACTTCACCTCAACTTCAGTTTGACGAGGGAAGGGCAATTGTTGGAACCTCTGGTTCATTGAAAAAAGTTTTTGACGTTATGTATCGTCTAGCAAAAGTAGACACTTCAGTTCTCATTCGAGGAGAAAGCGGGACTGGAAAAGAGTTGGTTGCCAGGGCTTTGCATCACAATAGCCACAGAAAAAACGGCCCATTTGTCGCAGTTAACTGTGCTGCAATTCCAGAATCACTTATAGAAAGCGAACTTTTTGGGCACGAGAAAGGCGCATTTACTGGAGCTGACAAACGAAAAATTGGCAAATTTCAAATGGCTGAAGGCGGAACCATCTTTTTAGATGAAATCGGAGATATATCCCCGGCTACCCAAGTAAAACTGCTTAGAGTACTTCAAGAGAAGTGCATTACTTTAGTCGGATCGAATGTTGAGACAAAAATAGACGTAAGAATAGTGGCGGCAACACATAAACCACTTGAGAAAATGGTGGACGAAAATCAGTTTAGAAGTGATCTATTTTTTAGATTAAATGTTTTACCGATTGTTCTTCCGCCCTTGCGAGATAGAAAAGAAGACATTCCAGCTTTGACCAATTATTTAATTAAGAAATTTAATAAATTGCATAAACGAAAAATTGAAGGCGTGGAACATTCAGCAATAAATGCATTAGTTCAATATTCATGGCCGGGTAACATTCGAGAACTAGAAAACACCATGGAACGAGCATTCATCATGGAATCGACGGCCCACATTTGCCTAAGCTCCTTACCTGATAACATCGTCAATGTTACTGAGGCGGACCTTCTAAATTTCTAACCGCGAATCTAAGAAACAATTGATTCAATCTTCGACCAGAGTCAGTTCAGAACTCATTTCTGATTCAGATCTTTTAAACTTTCCCGTTTTAAAAGAAAGATTTGAGAGAGAATTTATCATCAGGGCATTAAAACATTACCGTGGTAAAATTAATCAAACAGCTGAAGCTACTCAAATGACTAAGGTAACATTGTTGAGAAAAATGGAAAAATTTGGAATTGACCCAAAAGAATTCTATACGTTGAACTAGCGTTCAGTGAACTGTTTTCACTGCGCATGATATACTCAAGTGATATTATGCTTTGGGAAAACAGATCATGCCTCTTGAAATCAATGATATTGATACAAACAAATTGTTGAGCCTCATTCGCCTTGGTCGGCAGGAGTTGCTAAACCAAGATTTTATTATTAATGATGTTGTCACACCCACCATTCAAATAATGACCATTCGCAGTATTCTGGCTCAAAATGTTCGGCTTGGTACATTGTGGTCAGATTACTTTCCAAAGGTGATTGAACTATTCAGGGTAGCCCCCAATGAAAACGACGCCGCTAGAATAGTTGAAACCTGCTTTCTTACTGGGACAAAACAAGAATTGCTTGACTGCTTTTCTTTGATTCTACTTGAGTTTATTGGCGGCTTCACCCCCAATTGAGAAATTTCATTCTTAAAATAGCAAAAATCGAGCAATTGAATATTCTCGAATCAATAATTTTAAATCGCCCAGAAAACGCTACATTGATTCCAATAGAATTTACGTTCCTCTTCACATTTCTCACTAAGCAAGAAAACAGCAATTATGCCTGGATTTTTTTCAAAAGACATAAATCTCAGATCTTGGAGATAATGCAGGACGAGACCATCTTAAATATAGACCAGAAAGATTTTGTGGTAATGGTGTTTGACCTTGCAATTGCTGCACTTGATTGCGACGAAGCAAAATTTTTAATTTCTAAACTGAGTCTCAATAGTCCAGAAAGACAAATATGCCTACAAAAGCTTCTAACTTTGACTTCGAAATATCAGGAAAGAGAAAGTAAAACTGAAAGTCCTATTGCGAAGTTTGTCGATGAAATCAAACGGGATCCTAAGGCTCTTCAGAGCCTTCTCAACAAAGTCCGATCGGAATCCCAAGACCGTATTTTCATAAATTCCGTGGATGAATTTCTGAGAAAATTCACTGACGAGATTAAGCCAGACAAGAAAGTATATTATGAGGTGTCAAGAATCCTCGCAGGGAGCAGAGATCTAATAGACTTACTGCCGAACCTTTTTCAATTCTTCTTCTATCAATCAAGCTCAAAATTATTTCTAGAGCCAATCAGCGCTAGAGTTTGGGAAGTTTGGAATTTAGTAGACCCTAAAAACGAAACAGAGGAATTCTGGTCACGGGTAGCTTTACTGCAAAAACACCTTACTGGTCATACAGAGGTTTTTGACAATCTGTGGATCAAAATTGAAGGCTATAGAGCGTCGAAAGATTGTCAGACACAAAAAACACATAAATGGTGGTCGATTTTTATCGAGTCTCAGTTAGAACATATTCAAAATGCTCAGAATTTGCCTCCCACTAAAAAAGCATTCTGGGCTGCCTCTCTGAAGCTACTGAAACTGGATCGACCAATTGACGAGAACTCTTATTTTGTATTTAAGGACAATTTGCTGGCTAACTGCCAAGCGATGGATGATTACTATCTCAACTATTTTTGGAAAAACAAGAAATTTGGTGCCTTTACAAAATCAATCAGAAGTCCAATGTGCCCGAATGGATTTACCAATGAGAATTTATGTCGAATCTGGACTTCTGCAATTCACTGCAATGAGTCCGATCTAGCTTGGAGAACAATGAGTGTCCTGGTTTCTCGAGTCGAAGTCGAACCATTACTTTACGAATCTTGGAAGGTTTCAGGGGAGCTAAGATCCTTTTACCCCATAAACTCCGTTTCTCGACAAGAAGTTGCATTGGCGACCAGTGACTTAGATCAGGTGAATTCTGCTATCATAAATTCCCTGCTAACTTTGTCTGACAAACTGAACAGAATCATATCCGACATTTTTTGCACACTACGGTCAAATCGATTTTCTAAAGGAAACAATGGGCCCATAGAAAGACGAATTCTTGAAGTCATTA
>JAPLFV010000369.1 GCA_026390495.1 Pseudomonadota bacterium
CTAAAAAAGCTCCGCAATGACTTAAGAATAGTCGCCATTCCGGAGAGATCGGAAATCGCAATACGGCAAAAAGTTGCTTGTTTGGAAAGGCCTTTCGAGCAAGGCAAAAAATTATTGCATCTTGCAAGGTATCATCAATTTCCAAAAATAAATTATCATGGCGTCCTAAAACGCTATGATAAAGAGCCAGGCCTAAATCATCGCTGAGTCGACCTTGAAAGAGTTCAGGGTCTACATTACGCAAATTATCATCTTGGGAGACATAGTTTGATAATGTAACTCGCAATGCAACCGGATTTCCAACTGGAGCAAAATGAGTCCAGCCAGATTTAGACCTAAATACTCCAGAAGGGCTTGAATACCAAAAATCATTTTGCCAGTATGCTTGGCCCACAAATATGACGACCTCATCAGAGTTTCGCAACTGACTGGTAATCATTTGATAGGTCTCAAAATCCGACCTATCTGCTTTTTGCACCAAAAAAACTAGGTTCTTTTCTGGCATGTGCACCAAATCGTGAAACATAGATTCGTCCAGCTCAAACCGCATAAAACCGAAATAGTCTTCCAGCGAATACTCAGCAGATCTGCCAAGGAAATGTAATCGACATTTTTTCTCTAATGGATCCAAGACCAGGCACAATGTATCGGCACCACAATCCACTTCATTTGTCTGACTTTTGACGATAACAAGAAGGTCTTGTTGCCATATGATGTCTTGTGGTCGAGAAATGCCCCTCGACACAACAACATGACTTAGTTCAATTTTTTTTACAGTTGTCATAACAAGACATCCCAAAAATACTTAGTGCATATCCCCGCTACAATTCTTATGGCAGGCCGCACTAAATACAACCGCACAACTCACACATGTAGAAAAATGACAGGATCATGAGCGCCATCACTCGATTGACATAGGATCAACAATATCTTCTGAAAAATCTTCCATTTTAACTTCTTCAAGCTTTAATCGATTTGAAAAAGCGTTATAACAAAGATATGTCGCAAGGCCTTGGCGATTTGCAGCCCAAGGCGGAAGATATTTTCCCTGTTCAATCCAACCATCTTTGAATGCATCTTCAAATCGAATCACATCTCCAACAGTCATCCGACCTGAAAACAATCTTTGAGGATAATCAATTTTTCTTTGTTGAATGGCCTTGCGCATAAACGTATGTACTGAAATCAATCCTTTAAGATAGACAACGTCTTTAGTAAACACATTGCGTCCTTTAACATCTCCACCCCTAAAAATTCTTGCTGTAGAAAGGTAACTTTCTTTTTCAGACTGACCCGAATCAAGAAAAAATTTAAAGGTTTCAATGAAATTTGCACCATTCAAAGCCAAATCAATTCCCTTAATTCTTAGAGCAATTCTTCGCAATCGACCCAAATCCATAGTTCCTGAAATCAATTCTGCAAAAGTTGCCAGGCCTTCTTGTGTCGCAGTTGTCCGCGGAGATCCAAGTCCCATGCTTTTAAGATATGGCTGCCTACGTCCGTTGAGCATAGTTGCTGAATGCACAAACACTTCATGTTGAAGAAGCTGTTCAAGCTCATTTAAAGAAAACGTTGATTGCCCCCTGACGCGGACGCGCTCAGAACCAGCAGCTGCCTTAGAACTTAGCTCATCATCAACGACTACTTTTATGCTGTAGTCCTTAAAAAAATCATCGGCTCTAGATTTAATGGCTTCAGCAAGCTTCAGACTATGCATAACGCCTGTATCATCTTCTAAATCGATCATTGAAGAAAAATCATCTGTGATGGAAATAAAATCATCCGCCAATTCTAAATTGGACAGCTTCCCCAAGTGATCACTAGGCCTTCCATACAAGATCTCACTACATTCCCTAAACGCAGACGTTTCCAGCCCCTCCAACATTTGAGCTGCAACACTGTAACTATGCGCTGTCTTTACGATATAGTATCCGACTGGATGATCTTCAGACGTCGTGTTGATAATTTCCTTTAACTGTAGTTTCTCATTTGAGAAATCAAATTTAGGATATTTAATATCAGGCAGGATTGGATTTCCCCGCCTCCAACTAGACAAAAAATTATCACAATGGGATTCATTCCAACCCAAAGAGCTCAATATTTTAATGCTTTTCGCAGCTTGAACCAATTTTTGATCCGCAACAAAAAATACATCGTCTATCTTTGCAACTTTTTTATTGCCGGAATTTGCCGACTCTGAAACGGAATTCCCGTCTCCTGATTCTATTTTTTTTGAATCCGACATAACTTTCTCCAAGATTCTGGCCAAAACCATACGACAAATAGCGTTAACGCAGTTTACAAAACCCATTTCGTGACGATGACGCGCAGCCATATGCCAGCATAAGTTGAGTAACCCACCGAGGAAAACCTCACCTTTCCATTCTTTAAGATTGCATAGGTAGGGTAAGCACCAACGCCCCAATTTGACTTAAAGTCGTTACTTCCGAAAAAAACTTGGGTTCCAAGTCCCTGATTTTCGGCAAACAACCGCACGTCTTCCGAATGCTCATAATCCAAACCAACAAATCGCGCTTCAACTCCAGGTATACTCTGAGCCACCGCGAACGCGTTTTGCGAACTCCCTTTACAAACAGCACACCAGGGAGCGAATAAATACAAGATGATAGTTTTATCGCCTGATTCCGACAAATTCACCAAATGGCCGTCAAAGATATTTACCCCCTCTGACGCAGGTGCAATTCCAGACGGAAGTTTTCGAGTTTGCCAAAATGAGATCAGAATAAAAGTGATAAGCAATAAAACAAATTGTTTCATAAAAGTCTTCATCTCTGCAAGATATCAGAAATTAGACTTTGCTTAAACTATTCGTTGATCAAAACTGATATTAAAAGGAACTATGAAAGTAAACATTCGTGACAAGGTCAGCTAAGCGTTTTTATAGATAAGTATAAATGCCCTATCGCCAACCTAAATTTATGGCCTTATAAATCTCGAATTTTTTCGGCCGCGTGTACCGGGTCAAGTTTTATAGACAGGATAATCTCCACTGCAACTTTCTGCTTTAATTTTCCAATGGACATGAGATCGCAAAGGTATGGTTCAACGGGATCAGTGTAAGCATAAACAGATTTATGTTGAGGCCATAAATTATCTTCTTTATTACTTCCGCCCATACACAGAGGAATCAAGTGATCAATTTTGAAATCACCTCGCTCCATCTTTTGTGTTTCAAAACCTAATTTTTGATCATAATCATCAAAAATCATGGCCTTTGTAGACTTATCTACATTGCGGTTACAATATTTTATCTTTTCTGGATAGCGCAATTCACTAGCACTTGCACACAAATCACCAGGAGTCATTTCCAAATTAGGCTTAATGGGATATCGGGAGTTTTCGTCTAGACTGCCATCTGCCGGAATGCGAGGCTTGGCAACTTGATTTAAGGCAGAAGATCTAGTGTCGTTAAGATTGGAATCGTCGTTTGAGGATGAAGAACCGCAAGAAAACAGCAAGTGAACACCAACAAATGCACAAAAATAGACCTTCATAACTCTCCCATAGACGAGCATTTACGGTGCTCGGTAGAAACGCCAACCCAATTGCTAGCATATATGTGGACAATTCAAGCTACTTACAGGGAAAGATAAACTTGCCATCGACTTAAGTGTTATCTAATTGGTCCTATTCGGTCAAGTTTAAATTTCAGTGAAATCAATGATTTCTGTTCAATTTGTCTCAATTTTCTCCAAATTGGCCAATAAACCAGTTTTTTCATGAACAAACTGCAAGGGCGAATGAGATCAGTTGAAATGTACTATGATCACTTGCGATTCGGAAATCAGCCTGGATGTTACCCGAAGAGTGTCATCGACACCCTTATATGTACCCGGAATCCACATAACTAATTCTGCATATCCTGCAGTGGGTACAAAACTAAAAGTTTGATCTTGCTCATCAGGATCATTGATTCTTTGAGAATAGCCGTCAGTTCCGACTAAAGTCCCACTTAGGTCATTTCGGTTATATGAAATAGTTCCCGGTGGAAGTTTAACACGAACATGAATCTGATAGTCTTCGTCTTCTTTCGGAGCCGAGGGATCAGCCCAAACAGTAAAGCTTCCCTTTACTATTGCATTTGGAATAACTGTAGGTTTTGGACTTGGCAAAGGCGAGTTCGATGCAATCGGAGTTAGGGTCGCCGTTGGAGATGCCTTAGGAGTCGGTGTTATTGATTTTGTCGGAACAGCAACACTTTCCTTTTGCTTTTTTGGAGCATTTGGCGATGACCCAGAAAAACTATTTGCCTGCTTACATGAAAAATTCCCTGCAATTAAAAATAATGAAAACATGATCATGCCGGATTGTTTCGATACCCCAAAACTGATATTCATTGAAGATTTCAATTCAAATGAATTTTTGGAGAACCATTCAATCATACTTCACCTGAAAGTTTCTGAACCAATCTCACAAAGGCTTTGCTTCTTGCATCCGCCAATTCATGAATAAACACAAACACAGGCTCCAATCTTGGCTCCGCTCTTTTCAGCTGAAAAAAGTAATCAACAACGTCGCCGGCACAATTCTCATGCCAATCAAATCCACATATGTCTACCAATGCGACACTCGCCTTCCCGCGATGCACTGCCACGTCAACTTTGTATCTTGAGTCTCCGACCACAATACTTGTCTGAGCCCTCGCTTTAATGCCTGAACCCAATCCTGAAACTACCTTCGATTGGTAATCCAATATGGAAACCAGCAAATGCCCGGAAGACCTCTTCCAAGGAATAAAGGCCGGACCAGGAGGCTTTAATCGCGGTGCGTAAACGCCTTTAATCTCGCCTTCTTCTTGTCGATTCCAGGCTTTCCATAAAAAATCTGTTATAGATGCCTTGTCATGATCCAATTCATCAAAATTTTTATGCAGAAAATGAAATGCCATCTTCTTAGGTCGGCTCATCAAAACATTTAACTCACCTTTTCTTTTATCAGGGTCATCACCTTGTCGAAACGCCATCATATTTGATCGCGATATGTCCCAAAAATAGAATATATAAGGTCGTTCCTTTCCTTGCAAAGCTGCCCCGGCACCATCCAATACGTCAGAGCCTCTATCCATCTTAGCTAAGAATTCAGACTTCTTTGCTTTGATATAAGGCTCATTCTTTAACAGGAAGTAGCATATTGCTACATCTTGTTCTAGATTGAGGCGCGCTCCAGTGACTTTTTCGATCTCTTTTATTTTCTTTTCCATAAACAAGAAAAATCGATCTACCATATCAATTTCGATAGCCTTATAGGGCCCATTATCAGGCCTTGCGCTGGCAGGTTGATCCTTCTCACTCCAATCAATCTTAACAGAATTGGTCTCAGAATCTTTTTTCCACTGCATGACCTTCAACTCAGAGTTATAAACATATTTATTGGAGTACTCAATGATGGCAGGAGGGCAACGATAGTGTTCATCCAACATCACACCACCTTCTTTTATCCCCTTAACCAGTCCAAAGATATGACTTCCACCACCCTTGATTCCGCGTGCTTGAGTTGTCCTTAAATGTTCGTCCAAATTGAATTCTGCGAATAAATAATCGTCAATCACAGAGTTCTTTGCCAAAACCGTCTGCTTGTCATCACCAACAACCATGACCTTGCGTGCACGATACATTAGAGGCAGCGCATCATCGACTCGACACTGAGTCGCCTCATCAACAATGACAAGATCAAAAATCTTCTCTTTGCACGGAAACAAAAATGAAACTGCCTGTTTTCTACAGAGCCAAATTGGAAAGCAATCCACTATCTTTGATTGCAATTCTCTCCAGATTCCAATTCCCGACTCCAATGATTCTTGGCTCTTTAAGGCCTGAAGGATTCCTGATAACTGAGTCAGTGCGTTGCTCGCTCCACCCTTACTAAGATGAGCTGCCGATGCAATATTGGAAAGACGTGACATAAACAACTTTCGCACTTGGGAGTCTCTTTGCTTTTGCAATAACTCAATCTGCTCTAGATATTCTTGTATCGCCGGCAAACGATTTGCACCCTGCCCAAATACAAATGATTTACTTGTGGCAAACCGACACACTTCCAGCGACGCAGGAATTGCACCCGTAAAGCCTGGAGCCAATGATTCATGCATCAACTGAATTTGGCGCCAAACACCGCCTTTGATAGCTGGAAATGCCCGCAAAATATTGCGCTGGTCAATCAATATTCGAGATAGGGCCTTCAAGTATCCTTTTGCAGGATGCAAAATTAAACTTCCAATCACCCTAACCGCATGCTTCATCCCGTTTTCAGTCGGAGGAAAAAGATTCATCCACAGATTCATAAAATGTTTCTCAAGTCGACCTCCTTCCGCACCACCTATCACATCTCGAAGAGCATCTACAGATTTTGGATTCATTTTTAAAAGTTTATTGATAATAGTCTCTGCCCTATCAATTCTTTTAATATCATTTTCGCTTGGTTGATCTGGCAATTGAAACCAGCTGTAAAGTGATTGATCTTGATTTTGCGCTAGAAATTCTCGACCCATCACAAAATTGCGAATGAGCTTCCTAGACGCTTCACTTTCCTTTCGTTGTTTTTTACTGACGGAGTCAGGTGACCCTCCACCCATAAACCCTAAAAACGACACGAATGCACCAATATCAGTCGTTGTAGTAGCATGTCCCCTCTTAGGAGCGACTCTTGTTCTCAGATCTGACGATGGTCCAAGACGAACTGTCATTAGCTTCTGGATCAAATGACGGAATCTAGCAATTTGTTCATCAATTTTGACAATCTCGTGCTCGGCCTTACTGACAAAATCGCCAGAAAATGAATACTCATTTCCCGAAGACGAGAGATCCAAACAATTTTCAATTGTGCGGCAAAAGACACTTAGATCCGATTGACCTCCATCGAGTCGATCAACAATTTTTACAGATTTTTTCCATAAATTTAGCGAGTCCATACCGTCGTTTTGACTGTCTTTGCTCAAGTAACCTTCCATCTTTTCCATCAATGCATGGAGTGCAGCTTCTTGGTCACTAACTATCAATATTTTTTGCCCACTAGCAATGGCGTGAATCAGAAGATTCATAATTGTATGTGTCTTGCCGGTACCAGGAGGCCCCTCCAAAAGGACAACATCGTGATGGTTCAATTTATCCAAAAGCTTGCGCGTGCTATGTGGCAAATGGCCGGGAATATATGCAGAGTTGCAAAAATTCCTGACTGCCCTTGGACCAGAATTTGTCCCCAAAAAACGGCCGGGTATTGTCTTTGAAAAACGCTCCGTGGAGCGTTCTGCAACGTCACCCATCTCTTCCAAATCTAATTCTAAAGCTCTTTGAAGTGGAGCTGACTCCTTCGATGATTTATAGAGAAATACAGCATCAGTATCACATTCCGCTCCTAGAATTTCTAGATTCCCTAAAATTCCACCTTTACCATTTTCCCCAGGTTGTCCTAATAAAACATCTCTCGAACGATCAAAAACATCTTCACTGCAGGGAATAGACCGAGAAAGGTAAATTCTGCCGAGCTTGCCATTCACTTCAATTCGCTGAGCCAACAACGTTTCAAAAAAACTTTCGACAGCCTTTTCAGAGTTACTTTCTGGAGAAAATGACTCGACCAATGTTGCTAAGGCCAAATGATTTAGATACAACCGAGACTCGTCACTCGGATTCAAAATCAACACCCTACCACTTTCTTGAATCTCGATTGGAAGATAGTACAGCGGAAATCTGAACGTTTTCAGCTTCCCACTAGATGTCTTGTAAATCGCGTCAATATGTCTTCTGAGCTTAGTTCGCATCTCCATTTTTTTGCTCCCAATTTTACCTCAGACGACAGCAGCGGTATAAGCCATGCGTGCCTGGGAGAGCCCTCTTTTTTGTTTTCTTCACCTGAATTCGCCTTCGGTTGCCTATCAAAGGACCTCTGAATGTTCTGGGAAAACAGCGCTTGATAGTCAACTTTCCAAGCTCTACCACCATCACGTTCTGCCAGCCGGCTTTTGAATACCTTATGTTCAGATTTCTTATCTTGTGCAAGATCATTCTTTCCAACTTTTGAAACGACCTGCGTAGACGCAGAATCACTTTTCAAGAAATCATTGAGATTGAGTCTTGCAGTTCGCTTGCCAACAGGGGGAACATAATCTTCAACTTGAGACAAAACGTCTGTGCGCAATGAAAGACCGGAGTTTAAGCTGTCAGTTGCCTCAGAAAAGGTAAATTTGAAAAGGCGATGATAAGCAAGGATACGTTTTAAGATGTCGCTACCTTGACCGATTCTTTCATCATTGAGTAGATCCAGCAAATGCTTCAGAATCACGCTGTTTAGTTGGAGTGAACCAGAAGCTACTTCGCGATCGTCACAAGCGACTACCCTTAAACCTATGGCTTTTGATTTTTCGAATCGAATCTTGACTTTGCCTTTAAACTCTACAATGACGTCTGCAAAATCCTGATCATTCATTTGAGAAATAGACTTTTGGACGCCAACCTTGAAAAATTCAAAAAGGTAGCGAGGTACTTTTATCATCTCTTTTCGAACCAAGTTCTCAATGATGTATATTTCAAAACCACTCGTATCAGGTTCTCTCTTAATTCGAAGACGACAATCTCGCCCTCCATTAAGAGTAATACCTGTTTGGATCGACTCTCCTTGAATCAGTTTTTCAATTGCACCCATAATTCCCTCTTTATCAATCCTAACGCACCAATATTGAAACTCGACGATTAGATGCTCTGGCCTTCAAAAGGTCCTCTCCACTTAAATTGCGAATATCGATTCTAGGCTTATTGGAAGCATAACCGACAATTCTTAACCTGCTTTCTCCGAAGCCAAACTGGGCAAGAAAATTAACAACACTCCCAGCACGTCGTCCACTTAACGTCCAATTGGTTTCTAAATCCGTCTCGTCTTTTTTATAAAGAGGAACATCATCTGTGTGCCCCTCAACATCCAAGGAGTATTTGGTTGCAAGTATTCGCTTCAACATCGGCTCGAGGGGAAGCATAGCGCCCGACTTAATCTCCGCACTTCCGGTGTCAAACAATGCCGCCGACTCAAAATCCAATCTGACCCCTTCACTGGTCAGCTGAACATCGACTCCCTTTTGGGAGCTAGCAATAGATGTCAAATCTTTTGATAGTTCAATCAATGTGCCCTTTGTTTGACCGGTGACTGACGTCTTCATTCTCTCAAACTGACTTACATCAATCCGGCTCATTCCGACCAAGATCGCAAAAAAGACACACAATAAAGTCATCAGATCGCTTAGACTCAAATAGAAGGCATTTACAGGGGATTCCCTTGATGATGCCGATGTAATTTTTAAATCCTTCATTCTCATAGTGATACCTTTAAGCCGCTGCCTTCAATTGTTCAAATGACCTCTCATCTCTCTTTAACAAAACTCCAATTTTAGAAAGAATTTGTTTATGAACCTCTAAATAGATTCCATTGTGATACTCCAGCCTCCCTGCCAAGGGAGTGAAAATAATACTTGCTAGACCGGCACCATAGGCAGTTGTCATAAGTGCTAGGGACATTGCGGGACCTATTTGACCAGGACTACTCATCGATTGCATCACATGAACCAAACCCACTACGGTTCCAAAGAGACCGAACGAAGGTGCAATCAAAGATGCTTTTTGGAGAACACTCACTGCAATTTCGCGATCAAAATACTGATCCTTTATTCTCCCAGTAATAAATTCATCGATTTCGTCAAAAAGTAATCCTTGCGAATTCATAAAAACAACATCATTCAAGAGCTCGCCATTTAGTCCCTCTGATTGTCTCAGTTCTGAGATTGACCCGCCTCTAAGTATGAGATCATCTAATTCTGCCATCTGGTTTCGAGTATCCTTATCTGGAGTGCCGATCATTGACTTAAACAAGATGTTGACGGATTTCCATATCGACTCCAAATCGAATTGAAAGAGCAAACTCGCAATTGTACCTCCAAGAACAACCAACAAACCTCTAACATCTAAAAGAGATTGAGTCTGATTAACTCCCGCAGTAGCTACGATCACTGCCACAAACAAACCAATTGCTATCGCAAAACTAAGTGGGGCCATTCGTTTTTTACGCGATTGGACATACTTTTTTTCTCTAAGTCCATCAATCATGCTTTACTCCTCCGACTCGACGCTTTTGAGATCAATTTTGACAATTTCGACCCACCGGATAGGTTAAATACGACTTGATTTTCGAATACAATGTCAACGGGGTCTTCTTTTAGATATTCAAACTTTGGAAGGGCTTCAATGATCACACCTGTTGCCAACTTTAAGACCAAGCGTTCATTTCGCCTTACCTTATGACCAAGCGGCAAACTCACGACTCTTTCGCTTCGATCTTCAAGCCTGACTTTCACTTTAGTCTCATCAACACTCAATACCTCTGATGGGCTAAACTCGAATGGTTGAGGCACTGGATCAAAGACCCAAACACCTCTGACGACACCCCCCTCATGATTAGATAATGCCCGAGCATTAACGATTGGGAGTCCTGCAAGTTTACTTAGCGGAAACGAGAATTGCCCTTGATCAGATTTGAAATGGACAATATTTTCACTAACATTGACATGACGAACAGTACACTGCTTTAGGCCCACTGGTATGAGTCCTTCCTTTGCCACTAAAGGAACTGCCTCAATCGCGGTAGCCATCTTTGTCAGCTTTCTATGAAGTCCTTCGATCTCATTTTTCAAGTTTTCATTGTCTCTTTGTAACTGCATCAATGCGAGTTTGCCAGTTTCGTCTTTAATTGCTGCCTGCGCGGCGCGCCGACTTTGTACTTCATATTGCTGCAATCTAGCCAGCTCAGACTCATATTTTCCAATTTCTTCATAAAATTGACTTAGGAGTGGTCCTTTAGCATTTCGCTCTGGCAACTTAGTGTAAATTGCTGGCGCAATACGCTTCGCAACAAACTTTGATTGATCAGTTTTTGAGGTCGTAGGCTTTGTAACGACACAAATTTTCATAGCATCGATACAGGCAAGCAAATTTTCTAAATTCACCTTGAATCCTTGTGGTTCTATAAACCTCACAGCAATTGAAAGTGGACTCTCAAACAAAAGTCGATCCATTGTTGCGCAGATCTCTCCCGTACTCTCATGAACCCATACTTTAGAAAGGCCTTCATCCCAAGTGGCAACACTTACATCAACGGATAAGTCGTCGATGTGGATTCCTTCTTGGAGGAGACGTTCATCTTTCAAATTCTTTGCAGTACTCACAACAACTCCTTGCTCAAATCAACACGATACGGGCAAAGGATCGGAATAATGCTAAAATATTCAATGATTTCTAGAGAAATTCAAAACAACTTTATTTGAAACCAAACAAATCAATTGGCACAAATAGGGAAATTTATATTTTCTCCAAAACTAAATCGGACTGGTGCTCAGCCCTTCACGTTCGAATTTTTTCGAAACCAAAAGCAATACAATGCAAATAGTCAGCAGGAATGCTGGCAACCAAAACGCAATGGGCATCCCAAATGTTTGAGCAAGAAACCCTGTAAACAAATTCATAAAAGCTAATAGACCTTGCATTGCTGTCAACATCCAAATCAATATCACTCGACCTTTTCGTGGAAAGCGTTTCGAAGTGGATGTGACAAAAAGAGGAAAAAATGGCCCCAAAAGTCCCATCATTGGAATCAGCCAAAAATTGCCTGTTAAACGGCCGACGACAAAAAACAAAAGCGAAGAAATTAATGAAAACCAGATTACTGGCATGATCCATCGGTCCGAAGAAATCAGCGAACACAACATTCTAGTTACTGTCATAATTGCAAAGAAAATAGCAGTTGCCAGAGACCCATTTTGCAGAGTTTCTCCGTTGCTGACAAACCAAGTGGTCAGCCACATTGCGGTCAATACTTCTGCACCGACATAAAATATCATTACAATCACAGATAAAGACTGAGAGAAATCCAATTTTATCTCCTGCTTCTCCAGTCCTGAATTCTTCGCAGATTCAGTTGGAGCATAAAAATTGCAGAAAATCGCGAGCAATATTATTAAAGGAATCAAAAACAAATATATGTTACGCCAATGTTCGGGCTGTAATAGAATTGCTGAAGCAAAAATTGGAGCTCCAAATGATGCTAATCCATAGGTTGCGTGGCATGCGGACATTGCTCTAGTCTTAAACTTTTCATCGGCAGACCTATCGGCATATATACTTGACAATGAACCCATGATCGAAATCCCCCCCCCAACAAGGGCACCCCAAACTGTCAAGCCAGCAACACTATGAACCAGTAGTACTGAAACACAAACAGATAGACAAACCAGACAAGCAAATAACCCAATTGTACGCAGTGAAAAACGATTGGTTGCAGGCAACAATAATGCCGTGCAAAAAAGTGCCGTTAACTGTCCACATACTAAAATGCGACCTGAGATTTCATAATTATATTGGTAAAACTGGCCTAAAGCAGGAATAAGGGAGCTTCGGGCATTGTCCATATAAGCGCTAATCAG
>JAPLFV010000308.1:0-19983 GCA_026390495.1 Pseudomonadota bacterium
ACACCGAGACGACACATTCCCTGCACGTTGCTTTCCATAACATTCGGGTAAGTTGCATGTTCGCGATAAGTTCTTAGTTTATTGTCTTCGATCATCAACATAACTGGCCGAGCAGATATAGACTCTTGTTGCTCCGACTTAGTTTAACTTGACACGTAATCACGGGATTTTCGATTCTGGTCTTGCGTAGAAGGACTTCACGGTAGCAGGTCCTAAAAAACTGAGAATTGAGCCCAGTGAATGGGATCCACCAAAGCCGACTGAGAGCAGACCATCTAGTTATCGTGCGATAGGTGAGTTCTGGATGCCTTGGGCAGATCCCATGAGTCGGACCTTTGGAATTGATCCATTGCAGCGTGCATGTGGCGGCAAGGTTCATCACAGCGTGAAAACACTGTGCCATCTGTTTCTTGCACAACGTCACGGAGATAAAATGGGTCGCACTGTTAAACTTTTTAGGGAATTTTAATTTTAAACATGTGGTGAGTAAGTAGGATCAGTCAATTTAAAAACTAAATAAGCGACAATGCAATAACAAAGAAATGTCTCGCCAGCCTAAAACCTACACTCCGGAAGGCATAGATCATAAATTTCGATTCCTGGATAAATGGATTTCTCTGTGAGTATTTTTTCGCTGAGCTTGTCAAAAAACGCTGGCTTGTGAAGGACTAAATGTTTTCCGCCATAGATTTTTGAGAACTTCTCAGGGTCAGCAACCTGAAACGTCAAGTGATCTTCGTCGTTTCCATTGAATAAAGTCATTACCTTTACCAAATTTGAATTTCGGAGTTTTGCACGCACCCAAAAACCTTCATATCCGAAAACACCTTCAGTGACAGAATATTGTAAGTCGTAAGAGTCCTCTTGAAATCGCTGCACAGCAAGGCGCATCATGAGCAAAACATCACTAGAGCGCACACTCCAATTACTGACTTTAACCTCAAATTCACTCTTTGTTTCTATAAATTTATCGAGGTTTTCTAACGCTGCTTCAAGATTTTTGACAAATTCTTCGGGATAGACAAAATGTTTTTGTCCTTGATCACCATTTAGGTAGGCATCCCGATTCGTTGCAGACCCAGACTTAGGAGTGACTCTTACTCGATATCCAGGGACGTCATTTTTAATGTTGTTGATGCCTTGCCTTAGCTGCGCAATTTCTTGACTGCTAGATTTTGAGTTTGTTGTATCAAGCATGCCGGCACTTTCAGATGTGCTCAGCTGATTTGACGTTGTGCATGCAAAAATAGATGATCCCAAGAGCAAAGCAATCGGCATTTTCATACTAACCCCACAAATTATATCCATGGTACCTGCCAAAACAATTGGAGCAAGTCTAGATCTATCATTGCTAGAGGACAAGCTGGAAAACCAATGCAAAAGTGCTTTTCGGAGCGGCTTTCCTTCATCAATTTCTAATGTTGGCAGTATTTTGATTTCAATGAGACGAATAGAAGACCTTCAGATTTTTGTCGGGTTTGCATGACTTGTTTGCCCCGCTAGCATTGCCAGCGGGACTCATCGAGCATTCAGAGTCAACGTCTCGAGAAAGAAAGCCATGGATATTTGTCTTGTTAAAACTAAGGGAGCATTTTAACGGGAATAATTGCGCCGAGGTATTTGCAAACGTATTGGTTTGGTAGAGGAGAAAGGTCGCAAGTCTTACTCTTTCTACCACCTTTATTTTGCTGATCACCATTGGAAGCACATGGCTGGCGGTTGTCCGCGATGTGCTGACAAGTTAGTTTTTCGTCACCTTGTTGAAGCCCAATGACACGGCCAAAAGTTGTATAGTCTTCGCTTATCAGAGTTGACTCTTTTGAATTGTTCAATGCGTGATAGAGACCAGATGTCGCTTGACCTTCAAGTCCAAATCCAATTTCGACAAAACCGTCACCGAGGGCGTTTTTTGCTGTAACATTGAAAAACTCGCATGAATAATTTGAAGATGCTTTTGTGCAACGAATTCTGTCGGGAGCTGCATTGAAATCATCATTCTGCAAGGTGATTGTCATTCCTTCATTGGCTGATTCAATCCCTGGTTTTCCAACACTTGATTCCAATGATCGGAAAATCTTCGCAGCCAATGAATCTTCGGATCCAGAAAAGGTCATTTGGTGATCATAGAAAATCTGTCTAGAATTGATTGTTCTATGGACAGACGAAACATGTGAATTATTGCTCGTTCCACAAGATGTAAGGTAGATACTTAGTAGAGATAGGCAGAATAAGTTTTTCATTTTTTTTCTTTCGTGAATTGGTTTTAGAGTCATCAGTCGCGGTAGGTGTGTCTAACCACTAAAGCCAATCTACACTGGTGCTCCGGCAATGAGTACCTAGATAGGCTATGATTCATGAGGGGATTTGAATGGATCTTTTCATTGCCGAGTTGCTCTAAGGGCAGCCCTGAAGTCTAAGTTAAATCAATGTTTTACCATCTGGAGAAGCTTTATAATCGCTAAGATCTTTGGATCTTCACTCTTTGTCTTTAGAAACGTCGCGCAGACTCTGTGCTTTCCAAAGCCCTGAGGAGGTACTCCTGCAAGCTGAATCTTTTTCAGGGATTTGGCCTTCACTTCTTTATCGCCAATGGAAGCTGGTAGAATGGTCGCGCCTATGCCGGAAATGGCCAGGTGCCTGCAGCTTTCGAAGGTATCGACCTCGTATATCTTAGCAGGATTCAGATTAAAGCGAATTAGGCTTTCCAATAGAGACTGTCTGTCACCATCTATTGCAGAAGGAACATAGATAAGATCTGTACCTGCAAGCTTCTCATCTAGACTGATCTTTTCTTTGGGTTTTATTGACGAGAGGCCCTTTGATAGAATTGGTTCGACGTCCACAATAAGATCAAACTCGGTCGAAGAATGCGAATGTGGAATAAAACTACTCTGTGCGGTTAGCTGCAATTGTAGATGAGGATACATGTGCTTGGCCTGGAGTAGAATATCAGACCATAAGTGCTTAATGAGGTATTCGTAGGTCCCAACTTTTAGTTTACCAATCCATTTGGATTTAGGATCTTGCAGCTTAAGTTGAAATCGCTCAATCTCGTCTTTTAGAGAATTGGTCAAATCCAAAAGAAGTTTTCCCGAGTCAGTAGGAACGACTCCTGACTTAGAGCGTACTAGCAATTGTTGGTTTAGCGTTCCCTCTAGGATTTGAATGGATCTCGTCAATGAGGGCTGCGTTATATGCATGCGCTCTGCAGCTTTGCGAATGGATCCTGTTTCAACAATCGCCTTGAAAGCCCATAGTTTTTCTAAGTGCTCATGTAAATTTGTTTTCGTCATTGTGATAGTGTGATGCTATTTTGGTATCAGGTCAATGTCTAAATTTGATTTCTCTAGATGCAGACATAGGTGTACTAGTCTTTACTCAAACACCTTCCTCATTTTCCCAGTTAAATTATTATTCAAATTTTTCGAATGATATCATTTGATTTAATTTGATTTTTTTTAATCCATAAATGCTCTATTCATGCTTTGGAAGTGAGGATCTTGAAAAATTAATTTTATGGAGGGTTGAGGTATGATTTTGGACATTGAGAAAATGGTTTTAGCTGGCGCATTGTCAATGGGGGCAACGCAGGCTTTTGCGGAGCTTTCTGAGCCACTCAGGGGACCTGAGATTGGAAGCAGCGCTGGGAACTGCTTTGTTGGACCATTCCCAATAGCATCTAAGCCTGGGCATTATGCGAGTTTGTGCGAAGTAATGACAGATGCAGAGAAGTGTTTAGCTTACGTTAAATATCATTTCAATAGCGACGGGAGCTCAAATTTAACAACTCATCCAGAAAAATTGAAGTACTGCGTTGAAGCTATTTCTAAAGAGCTTCTTGGTGAGTAGACCATGGAAACCTTTCCAGTTTCAAATGCCGTGATTGAGCGATTAGCTGCAAAAGTGGAAGCACTTCCGGAGCGATTTTCATTCACGAGTGATCCTGCGATTGCTGAACTTTGCTCCTGCATTGGTATTGCATTTGAGATTGGAAAAAAAGAATACGATCGATTGAGTCTATATCTTGGTATTGAATTGAATGAGGGCGTTGAAGGAAATCCTTATCAGACTCGTGTGGTGAAGAAACATGGTCATTTTGGTCTAGTCATTTCTCGAAATGATGGGTTTTCGTTAAAGCTGGCTCACAAAGATTTTTTACACCTACTGGGGCCTGAATCAGTATGGACCGAGGATGGTCTCAAAGAACTGGTGATTTTCCCACACCTCGTGGCTCAAACCTATCGAGATAAAGGCTTTGAGTTAGTCATCGTTCGCGATTGGTTACTTCAAACGGCGTTGTGTCATGGACAGCACGCAAGAGTAAATTACATTTTTGCCAATGAATGGGAGATTAAATCCAACATTGCATCTTTGCAGGCAAGGCTAATACTGTCTAAGCAGCTTCCATTCTTTGGAACTCACGATATCGTGGATCACCTTTTTGACGCAGATTCTTCTGGAATTGATAGGAATATTTTTTCTTTGGTTAATCGATGCATGGTGCAAATGGAAAGAGAAAATCATAAAGATGCCTTTTCTCTAAGGCTTTCCTATTTTGTTGCTGTACTGCTAGATGACCTAGCGCAACCAAAGCAATACTGCAATACATCGCACAAGTTGCTTGTGAGGGCTTCCCTTGCTGCCCTTGATACCTATTTTTCAAGTCGACAAATGACAGAGAGCAAAGATTTTAAGCTACCATCTGAGTTTCATGAACTGATCTCGTTATCGCGGCGAAATTCTGCAAGTCCAAATGAACTGATAGGAAAGTTTGCGGGTATGTTGATGTCCATTGCCTGTTGAACTGATTTAAGGTTTTTTCGATAATAGATTTATCATCCCAGATCCAAGACATTCATCGTTGTCATAGAATACCGCAAACTGTCCATTTGCAATTCCTGCATCGGATGATTCGAGCTTTACTTCCAAACGTCCTTCAGTATTGCCTGGAGAGACCGTGCAGTTTTTGAGATTTGGTCCGTGACGCAACTTCACTTGAAGGTCATTTCTATTGGGTGGGTCGCAAAGCCATTGAACATCCGAGACGTAAAATGAATCGCGTGCCACGCTTGCTAGTAGGTCACTGTGTGAGACATAGACGATGTTTTGCGTGATGTCTTTATCGACAACAAACCAAGGTCCACCATGAAGTTTTAAACCTTTTCTTTGACCAAAGGTGTGAAACCAAAAACCTTCATGCTCCCCTAATACTTTGCCCGATTCCCATTCGCGAATCTCGCCTTTTTGATGGCCCAAATGAAATTTTACAAAGTCGTTGTACTTTATTTTACCCAGGAAACAAATTCCTTGGCTGTCGGGGCGATGCATCGTCGCTAAATTCATTCCTTCAGCAAGCTTTCTCACTTCGGATTTTTGATAGACACCTAAAGGAAATAGGCACCGAATCAGCTGGTTTTGATTCATTTGGCTCAAAAAATAGGTTTGATCCTTGATCGGATCAATTGCTTTATAAAGGTGAGCTCGCCCATCGATGATTTTGCTCGTTGCGTAGTGCCCAGATGCCACTTTATCAAATTGGTTTCCTACCTGATCTAAAAATGCACCAAACTTGATTCGTTGATTGCAAAAGATATCGGGGCTAGGGGTTCGACCTGCTTTCAATTCAGATATTGTGTAGCTTACAACTCGGTCACTATACTCTTGCTGTAGTGGGATGATTTCTAGAGGTACCCCGAATTGCTCGCATACGGCTCTCACAAATTTCAAATCTTCTTCCCAGGGACATTCGCCTAAAAAATGTAGCTCGTCTTCCAGCCAAATTTTCAAATAGAAAGCAGTCAACTGATGTTCTTTTGCATGTGCTAATAGACCCAGTACTACTGAGCTATCGACACCGCCTGAAAGAAGAACACCAATTTTCATGCTTTATAAGCTTTGCTAACAGTGAATTATCGATTTCGAACTACATCAAAAAGAGAGAACTGCATTCCTGCCTTCAATAGATGGAATTAGATGAATGATCAAGATGTAAAAGCAGTTTTCTATAAAGATCGGGCTTCTTCAGTCCTAACTATTGGTCTCTTTTTCAAGTGACTTCAGGTGCTTAACGACCTCGGCAACATCAAGGGCCTTCGTGTTTTCTTCCAAAGCACCAGACAACACCTGCCAAGCCTTTAGGTAGGCCAAGCGATTGCGATCCTTAGGTAACGTTCGGATTAAATCAGGTAGAGTAGACCAGGTTTGAGTTTCTCCGAAGCTAGGTTTAGGTTGATCAAGCTGTTGGCTACCAGGTTCGTCGATTCTAGCTACATAAAGCGTTGAATCCATAACCCCTTCGCGCTGCAATAGATCAGAGTATTCTTGCCAGATGTGAACCTTCAAGCCTGAACTGGGAAGAACCTTGTGAATCGCTAACAAGATCTGATCATTGATGCTTAGTAGAGGGTCTACTTTAAAACCGATTCCTGGCCAAAAAGAGGCATCATTGGGAAACTTCAGGGGCGCTTCATTGACAGGGACTGCAATTAAAACGGTTGCATAAGGAGTATTGCAATACAGATGAAGTGCCATTTATTTGATTCTTTCACTGAAAAATTTTTATTGAAGATGAGTTGAGTTTTCAAGTTTATCCGTCATCAACTTCGCCAAACCTTCTAGCGTTTCAATCACGCCAATGCCTTTGATCGCTACAGATTCAAAATCTGGAGCTCCTCCAGGATTCAGTTCCTGCCTTAAAATTTCAACAGGCATAATACCCGGCATGTCACGTTTATTATATTGGATGACTTTTGGTATCTGGCCTGCACTGTATCCATTGTCTAGCAGAAGTTTTTTGCATTTTGATAAATGATTTGCATTGTCAGCCAAACACTCGATTCTGCTATCGGCGACAAAAACGAACCCGTCTACGCCTTTCAATATGACCGTAGGAATAGTCACGAAAAGAGAATTGAGAGGTAGAGTGAACAAATATAGAGAATTGAGAGGTAGTGTGAACAAATGAACTTTCAAATGGAAACTTTTGAATTGCCCCATACTCAAAGGTAAGAAATCAAAATAACTAGTGGTGCCAGAGTCATCGTGAAGCTCTAGAAGTCCTGATTGAATCTCCGCAGACGTAGAGTTAAAAATGGACCTTAGGTTTGCGGTTTTTCCAGAGTGCTCACATCCAAAATAGATGACTTTACAGTGGATTTCCTTTGTCTCAGTGTTAGTAAATGCCATGTGAGTTAACGGTCCTATTTAATGTTTGTCCTTGGGATATAGGGTCAGCTGTTTTTCAACTTAGATTCTATCATCGATTGCATAAATTGCGAAGTCGGTTGACCTGCTCAGTCAAATCTGAGCATCTAAGGTCTTTCGACCGATTTTACTGAGGTATTGTCAGAGATTTGAATATCTTCAAGTTGGCCATTGAATATTTCCAATACTTCTTTGGTCAGAGGGTGTTCTCGAGTGCTGCTTTCAATTTTTTGACGTTTAATTTCATCTTCCTTTTGATTTAATGATGCCAAACTTTCAGGTAGAGGTGGACTTGTCATATTTGACTGCTCTGTTTTACCTTTAACCACCACTAACTGTCCCTTAAAAGAGAAGAGATCTGCAAATTCTTCCCGGAGTTTCTTTTGGTCTTCAATTCTCAATAGTGATGCAGATGCATAGCTGCCTTCTGGAACAACAAGTTCAATTTTCTGTGGAGAATATAGAATAGGGTGTGCCTCCTCCAGTTTTCGCGCTTGAAGTGGCTTTAATCGTTTCCAGGCATCAACCAATTCCTTCCATGATTCTGGAAATATAGCAGGAAGCTGTTTTGCAGCTTGTTCTGTTTTGACGGGGGCCATCTGCTGAGGAACCAAACTGTCATTCTCCGAAGTCTCGGATCCTTTCACTATGATCTTAACATCAGGAGTCCGAAGCGCCACGCCTTGAACAGATGGCTTTTCGGCTAATGCCGAAGATTTGAGAGTAGGCCCAGGCGTTTTTACCTCTGAAGATGAAAATGTAAAGAGCATTCCAGGATCCAGGCACCATTCCAATAGATAATTTTCCAATATAAAATTATCTATGGGCGAACCGTCGAGATCTCCCAAAGCCTTTACGAGTGTGCGAAATATTCGGCGAAGGTCTCCTACTTTACTTTCGGAGGCTATGCGCACGAGATACTTAGTTTCTTCGTCGTCGAATCCCAGTGCTTTGAAATCAATATGAGTTGGGCCAATATCTTTTGCAATACTGGCGTGACGTGAAAGTTCAGCAGTCTTCTCGGCAATCTTAGCGGCGTCAACGCCTGACTTTTCCAAAATTTCCAACGCGGAAAGAATTTTTGGTGAATTCCTGAATATGATTGCCTCAAGAAGATTCAAAAATGGTGTTGTCGAAACATGTGAAATGATTTCGTTGATAGCAGTTAACGTTACCTTTCCATTTCCAATTGCAATGACGTGATCAAGAAGTGTCAATGCGTCTCGCATTGAGCCATGTCCTTCTCGCGCGATCATGGACAATGGTTGATCATCAAAAGGTATGCCCTCGCTTTTAAGAACAGTCTCAAGGCGTTCCTTAATATCTACAATGGAAAATCGTTTCAAAAAAAATACTTGGCATCGACTCACAATTGTTTGGGGAATCTTGTGCATTTCGGTTGTCGCAAAAACGAAGACAACCTGCGCAGGGGGTTCTTCCAAAGTCTTTAGAAGTGCGTTGAATGCGCTTTGAGACAGCATGTGAACTTCATCAATAATATAAACTTTGAACTTTGATCTCTGAGGCAAATAATTGATGGTGTCTCTTAGACTTCTAATATTATCGACACTCGTATTGGATGCACCATCAATCTCAACGACGTCTTCGTGGTTTCCTAAGCTGATTGCGCGGCAGCTTTCGCATTGATCACATGGTTCAGCGGTCGGTCCGGTGACGCAGTTTAATGCTTTTGCATAGAGACGAGCAGTTGTCGTTTTTCCAATTCCTCGAACACCTGAAAAAATGACTGCATGGGGTTCGCGGCCCATTCTGATCGCGTTAGCAAGAGCAAGAGCGGTGGAATCTTGACCAACTAGATCCTTAAAAGTCCCAGGCCGATATTTTCTGGCAAGAGACTGATAGGCGGAATTTTTTGACGTTGTCGTCATGAAACACCAAGTTCAATTGAAACTGCTATTGATAAAAGAAAGAGCGCAAAGTGACGACCAGATGCTCCGAACACCTACCAGATCCTGATGCCGTTGCTACCTTCCGGTCCTGGCGGAGTTCGCAGGCAGATATCATCCGGGATCTGGTCATCACTTTACGCTCTAAAACACGTAGGAGAAGGTTATTACATATTTGCCAAGGCAGGGGAAGAATGAATCTTTATATTTAATAAAATCAATGGGTTAATTTGTTTGTCCCATAAGTAAATTTAGCCCTGCTACCATAGATTAGCTATAATAGGACTGCCTTTAAATGATTAAACACCGAGTGTCATATTTCTGGGTGGACAACGCATGATATAGTTTTATTGATCCGAAATTGCATTATGCAGTTAAAAAGCTTCAATTTTAATAAGAGTCAAATGGACTGCTCCAATGAAAGTCGTTTTACAAAGAGTATCGAGTGCAACTGTTAGTGTATGCGGAGAAGTGATCGATCAAATTGCTCATGGGTGGCTTGTTTTTCTTGGAATTGGAAACGAGCAAGATTCTCAATACGTCGAACGTATGGCTGAAAAAATTGTGAATTTGCGTGCCTTTAACGATGAATTCGGCAAGATGAATCTAAGCCTGATGGACGTCAAAGGAGAGGTATTGATTGTCAGCCAGTTCACACTTTATGCAGATTGCAAAAAGGGACGCAGACCATCATTTCAGATGGCGGCACGGCCGGAGGTTGCCATTCCGATTTATGAAGGCGTTATTCAGGCGATACAAAAATGTGGTGTTTCGGCGCGAACTGGGAGATTTGGTGCTGATATGTCTGTTCAGTTAATTAATGATGGTCCTGTCACCATTGTCCTAAGTGAAAACGATCTATGACAGAAAACACGATGGAAAAAACTCGTTTGTCGGAATTCATAGCTGGTTTGATTGTAAATCTGCGAACCCGTGAAATGTCTTTAGAGGAACTCGGTGATCTTCTTCACGAAAGAGGACATTGGTTTTCTTGTCTTTTTTTTGCGGCACCATTTATGCTTCCCATTCCGTTGCCTGGATTGAGCACTCCATTTGGCGTCATCATTATTCTAGGTGCGGTTCAGATAGCATTTAATATTGATCCTTGGATTCCAGATCGATGGAAGACCAAAAGGATACCTTCAAAATTGTTAAGTTCAGCACTTACAAAAATTTCTTTTATTTTTAATCGGGCAGAACGTTATGTAAAGCCTCGTCATCAATATTTTGTGCGCTTCTGTGTTACCTACCGTCTTAGTGCCTTAGCTTTGGCGATTTTGGCTGTTCTACTATCGTTACCAATGCCCCCTGGATTTAATACTCCGCCAGCCTTTTGTATCATTCTGTTGTCACTGGGAAATTTAGAAGAAGATGGTCTGCTTGTTGGCTTAAGCTTAATTGGTGTTCTTTTGAATCTAGTTTGGTTTGGTGCGGTCTTTGTAATTGGATACGAAGGATTAATGTTAGCAATCAAAAGTCTGCTGTAGATATTCCTGTTTCATCTAAAATTACTATATTGGCCATTAAGATTGGAATTTCAGAGCGCCGACTGAAAGCCAAGTGAAAATGCGTGATTGTGACTTGATTTGCCGCTAGCAAAACAAAGTGCCACCAGTGCCGAATTCCATTTTGGAGGTTAAGATTGCTGCGGGCAGCACTTTTGAGTTCATCCCACTTTGAAAGATCAAACGCAACAGAATTTCAGGCGTCCAGCATTCAAACAGTAAAGTAAGAATGCGGGTATGATGAGTTGCAAGCCGCGAAATGAGTGAGTCCTCACAATTGTTTCACCCGACTATTTTAGTCAGAGAGAACTGAAGTGCCTTTGACTTCGCCTTTGTAGAGGCTGTTAACTTCCTTAAATCCAGGCCCTTTAATGATGAACACATATTTCGCAGTAGATGTTTTCGAAAGCTGAAGACATTGTTCAAAACTAAAAGGGGAGCTAGTAGTGCTATATTCGCTGTTACCTGTATAGAGCACCAAACATTGCGCGGCAGCAAGATTTGAAACCAACGAGAACGATCCAGCCAAAAGTATACGTTTAAACATTTTAGACTCCTTAGTAAATTGAAAATAAATTGGTTGGCACTCTATCTTGCATTAAAAGTCGTGGCATATTTTTGGCAATTTTCAGAGCTTAGATCATCCCATAATATGACGCTTGATGTCTTTACAGTGCCGTCTTCTAGGACAACAATCATACTAACTCGCAGCTTGTAGGTGCTGCTACCTACAGAGTCCTTTGAGCAAAAGTAGTGAGCATGTGAGCTTGCCGCTGCAGCAGATAAACTAAAACTGCTAGCAAGGAAGGGTGCCAGTAGAATTTTTAAATTTTTTCTCATGATATTCTCCATTTTAAATTGATGTGTGTGAAATCAAAAGACTGTGAATGCAAAGTAGGTGCCATTTCTCAGGTGAACAAAATTAAAGTGATAAGCATACGCTAATAGAAGATTTTTGAAGAATTATGGACGCAGCTTTGACTCCCAACAGCCATGCCAATTTGACAGCAATCAGTATACTTTTGCAACTAGGGCAAGACGATAAATTTAAGCAGATAGGCAGGAAAGTGTAATTCAAAATTTGGTAATGTCATTTTCAAACAAACACTCAAATCTTGCTAAGCTAACTTTGAAAGTGATGCTTCCCTGATGTTGTTGCTTTTGAAAAGAAGAGAGCCGATGCAATTTATTAAAATGCAATTTTTGAAAGTAGGCTATTCCAACTCAAACCAATAGACGTCGCGATTCAAGCCGAATTGTTTGAGTTTAAAATGAATCAGTTCTGCAGCCCCAGCGACTGGGTAGGGGTTTTGAAGTAGTTTCTTTATCGTTTCAGTTAACTGGTTAAAGGCAATGCTTCCCTTTATAAACATGATCGCCTTTACTCCTGATAGGTCCATTTGATAACTTTGATTGTTCTGCAGGCAAACTACTTCGCCGTTGGAAAAAATCTGAGCACCTGTAAAGCCATTTTGCAGCCGAATGAGGGTATTAAGTTTAAGTTTAGAAAAAGTAAAGCAAACGTGTGAGATATCAACTTGCTTATCGAGATAAGGATCAATACTTCCTTTTACAGTGGATATAAATTTAAACATGATGGGGCAGTCCTCATTTGAGGTAACAAGCCCTGTGGATTCGAAATCTGAGACTGAAAACATCTCAATCCATTTCTGCTCAGCCACCGTGTTAAATGAATGTCGCAATGGCGCAGACGTGGAATCAAAAGAAATAATCGAAAAATATGTGGAATTCGATTGATTGTGCCTTAAAAAAAGCACTTTATCCTTTGTTCTTTGCTTAGACTGAAACACTGATAGGTGCCCATGACCGAGGGCGTTTTTGATTGAAGGTGAATGCTGATAGGCATTGATCGATGGGCCTTCTTGACTGAGAGCGTCTGAAAGTGAGGATCTTCTGTTTTTAAACCACTTAGGTACCAATACAACCTCAATCCTTTGAACTAGTTTATCGCCCGAAGTTCGTCAAAGGCTCAACCCACTTAGGTTGAAACTTCGATTCGTCATATACAACCGCTACCCTAAGATTCTTGAAGGTCGCTTTGGCTAAAGACTGAATTTCTTCGGATGTGACCGCGGCAATGCGTTTTGGAAAGGAATATAAATGGTTCGGATCATTGAAATACATGACTGAACTTGCAAGGGATCCAGCGAAATTATCGTGTGTTTCAAGTGCCATATAGTATGAAGTCGTAAAGACATTTTTATACTCGGCAAGTTTGTCTGGTGAATATTTCTGGTCCATAACTTTTTTCAAGACTTGCGACATTGCCTGTATTGTATCCTGAGGTTTCGAGGTACTCGCGTGCAATACTCCAATTCCTTGAGTAAACTGCAGGGTCGCAGCGGAAATAGCATATGAGAGTGATCTTTTTGTTCTGATTTCTTCGTGAAGCTCTTCGCTTAATATTTCAAAAAGAACTTTGGCAGCAGCGGCATTCTTATCTTTGATTCCAGGAACGTTAAACTTGGCTCTAATATATGCAGTAGGAATAGGACGATGCTCAAACAAAAAGTTTTCCTTAGCATCAAATTGTGGTTCTGGAACTTGAATTGAACTTGGTTTTCTATTCGAAAAAATGCTGAGAAGTGATTCAAGGCGATTTTTTTGTTGAGCGGAAAGAGTAGGGCCAACAAAAATAGCTCCGACGGGCGATGCTGAGTTTTTAATGAGGCCGTTGTAGTAGTTTGTTAAATCGGCTTTTTTGAATGACTTCAGCTGCTCAATACCATCATTGGGCAAATGTCGGTAGGGATGTCCTTTAGGGTAGAATATTTTATTAACGAGGGCGTTGACGTAGGCTTCAGGATTTTGGAGATCTTGCTGATAGTTTGCGGCTCTTCTGTCTCGCATCAATCCAATATCTTGATCTTCAAAGACTGGTTCAGACAGTATCGAGGAAAAGATTTCCAGAGCCTTGTCAAAGTTTTCTTGAACTGTTTCAAATTGACAAGATGATTGCTCTATACCTCCACTGCATTGAATTCCAATAGAGTGCTTTTCAGCGATTGAGAAAATCTTCTCTTTTGAGAATTTTTTACTTCCAAGTGGCAAAACATCAAATGTGAGACTATTCAATGCCCTGTTAGACTCAGGCAAACTATATTGGCCATCTTGAATATTGATTTCAAAGTGAACGATTTCGCTGCCAGGTATATCCCTTTCTGTAAAACTTACTCCATTTTTAAGTATCTTGCTCCTGGTCAAAACTTCTTGGCGCTTGATAGAATCTTCAATCTGGTTGTTGCCAAAACTTGTTGTGGATAGTGCAAAGGATGCGGTTAGAAAAACAGAAAAGAATGTAGCCGCGGATCTGGTTGAGCTGGTTGTCTTATTCGTTCTCATAGGTGGGGTCCTTGTTTCTGTAAATTGAATTTCTAAAGCAATTTCTCGATCCTGGATGTTAAAGATTCGGTCTCATTAAGGCCTGCCTGAAAATAATATAAAAATATTAATAATTGTTAAGTAGGCGTTCTTTAAGCTTCTCAGATGTGTCCGCGATGCCTGCTTTAGATGCTTCGTCAGAATTAATAAGATTTTGTGAAATATTTGTCAACAAACTTGGCGATATCTTCAAATGTTACTTTTTCCACGTTATTTATGTAGCCAGAGAGATAGTCCATTCCCGTTGTGCCCCACCAGAAAGCTAATGTCTTGGCATAGTCACTTGGTTTGTTTAGCTCAAATTTATGCCCTATGATGAGTTTTCGGCGGACATCGTTAAGCTGTTCTTGAGAGAAGTATTTTTTGTCAAGCCAAAGACTTGGTTCTGCCTGAAGTTGTTTCTTTACCGTCTCCAAATTTGCTGCTGAAACTTGGCTATAGAGTACAAGCTCACCCGCTTTTCCTTGCGTGTGATATCCAAGTGCGGAATTGAGTGTGAGGCCTGAATCAATATATTTTTTGAAAAATTTTCCACTGCGGTGGTCCAAAAGACTAATGAGAGCGTCAGCAGTATAGGTGTCCTTTGTCTCAATTGAGGCTCTTGGTCCAGCGAAGGTAATCTGAAGCATCGCATTTTGGGCCATTTTATGATGCATGACGACTTCGATTGGATCGGGGAATTTTGGAAAGGGTCCACGATCAACCGGTTTCCAATCTTTTTTGGCAGTCCAGTTTTTAAAATTATTTTCAACCATCTCTTTAAGCTTCTTTGGATCGAAATCGCCAGAAACGATTAAGGCGCAGTTTTGTGGAACGAAGACGTCATCTTTGATTTCCAATAGCTGCTTTCGCGTCGCTGTTTCTATCAGTCTTCTGCGGCCAAGTGGGTTTCGTAGGTGCTCCTGATTTTGGTAAATCACCATTCTTTCAATGTTGTTTAGTTCAAAACCGGGTTGACTCGCGTTACGATCGTATTCGTCAAGCACAACCTTGCGTTCTCGTTCCAATTCCTTTTCATCAAGTAATGGAGTTGCAATCGCGTCCGACATAAACTGGAGGCCTTGATCTAAATTCGCTGATGGTAGCGTAAAATAGTATCGGACAATTTCGGCACTCGTATCGCCATTGAACACGATTCCAAGCTGGCGGATGCGAGCATTGAAAGCTTCTTGGTCTGGAAGTCGGGCATTACCTTTAAAGAACATATGCTCCCAAAGGTGCGTTAACCCGTTTAGCTCTTTTGTTTCAGTTCCAGCTCCAGCCTTCGATACAAGAACAATAGTGACTAGGGGAACTTTGGCCGAAGGCATGGAGATCAGGTCTAAACCATTCGAAAGCTTCTCGACTGACCAAGGCTTGGTATGGCTTGAAGGTTGTTTTGCGCTGCTTAATAGCATAGATCCAATTAGTACTACTAAGGGCAAACTGGTTTTTAATTTGATTTTCATTTATGGGTCCTATTTTGTGATTCAGTATTGCATCGCAATGAAAGTGTGGAGTTTTATAGACTATCCGCAACAATCTCAGCAATGTCTTTGACTGTTACTTGTTCGCCTTTGCCTTCTCCTTTGACACCATCGGACATCATTGTCATACAAAATGGACATGCTGTCGCAACTGTTGTAGCACCGGTTGCAATGGCCTCTTGAGCACGTTCAACATTGACTCTCTTGCCAATGGTTTCTTCCATCCACATGCGGCCGCCGCCCGCTCCACAGCAAAAACCTTTTTCTTTGGATCTTTTCATTTCTTTCAAAGGCGCTTTAGTTACAGCTTCAATCGCTGAACGTGGCTCGGTATAGACATCGTTGTGTCGCCCCAAGTAGCAGCTATCATGATAAGTCACATTTTTTGCGTCTGCAGGCACTTGTGTTGGTTTTACCTTTCCTGACTTCACAAGATCGCTGATAAGCTCACTTACAACTTTTTTAACATTATACTTTTTGAAGGTTTCGATATTTTCTTTGATAGCTGCATCCGCTAAATATTCGTTTCCAAGCCTTCTTGCTGTGTCTCCATTACATTTCTCTTCTGTTCCTAGAATGGAAAATGTCGTTCCAGATTGCTGCATAATTTTCGCAATCGATTTGGAAACCTTCTTGTAGCGATCGTCATAACTACCTGCACAACCAACCCAGAAAAGGTATTCGACATCACTTTTTTCTGCCATGGTCGTGATGTTTTGTCCTTCTGCCCATTTGCCTCGTTCGCTATGCGGAATAGCCCAAGGTGAGAAATTGTTTTCCAAGTTACGGAAGGTGTTACCAAGTTCCGCAGGAAAGTTTCCTTCAGTCAGTGTCATGTATCGACGCATGTCGACGATTGCTGGAATATGTTCAATGTAAAGAGGGCACGCCTCCATACACGCTCCACATGACGTGCAACTCCATAATTCTTCTCGGTGAACGATTCCCGGTGTTGCATCATCACCGATAAGAGTTTTACGTTTGGTGGGGTCTGGATTGGCAACAGCGTCTAACAAGGAGTCTTTAATGTGGTGAATAATTTTTCGAGGATCAAGAGGTTTGCCAGTGAAGTTTGCTGGGCATTGCTCTGTGCAACGTCCACACTCCACGCAAGTCATTCCGTCCAATAGTTGTTTCCATGAAAAATCTTCCATTTTTCCGACGCCAAAAGTTTCTGCATCGTCTTTAAACTCCATGGGGCGAAGTCTTCCTCGACCCTTGTGGCTTCTAAAGAGAATGTTTGGCCAAACCCAAATTAAATGCTGATGCTTGGAAAAAGGTAGGAACGTTGTAAAGCTAAAGAGCACGAGGCAATGAATAAACCACCAGGTGGAGCTAAACGTGGACCAAGATTCTGGAGTGTTCACTCCAAAAATTGATCCGACGACACTTGCGACACTGGCTGCAATCGGGACTGCCGACTGCGGAATGGTTTGATCGTTTGAAGTGAAAGCTTTGGCACCCATATATATAAGCGTCGTAGTAACAAGTGCAAATATTAGTCCCAAGACTACGTAAGCGTCGACACGACTAGCTTTCGCAAGGTTTTGTAATCGACGAGGAGGAAAAAACATTCTTCGTACGATGGCATATCCAATCGCTAAAGCTACGGCTGCGTTGCCATAGTCCTGCGAAAGTAGATATAGCTTCAATAAATCCCCATCTCCCAGAATCATTTTGAAAGAAAATCCAGGAATGACTCCTGATAAAAGCGTTTCTCCTGTTCCGATGGAAACTGTGATAAATCCCCAAAAGATAAAGGCGTGCATAATGCCGGCCGTCAAGTCTTTGAACATCTTTTGCTGAATGAAGCCAAAAGATAGCACTTCTTGAAGTCTGGCAGGCAAGTTGTCAAAACGATTGTCATCGGCGCCTTTTCCCAGCTGAATGTGAGCCCATCGCTTTTTTAGGTTAAAGGCAAAAAAACCAAAGACGGCGATCGTTAGAAGTCCAAAAAGCACGTTGGCAATCGGCATAACAAAAAACTCCTTTAAAAGGTAGGTCGTTGATTTACTTACAAGTTTACAGCACTATTTCGGGGTTGTCGAGGTGCGGTTGATGTGATGGATCGAAGGTCTTCGCAAGTTGGGTCTGGAGGGTGCGTTTGGGCATACTGCAAATCCATAATGTTGTAAGAAAACCAGAGTTATCTGCTGATGATGTTGGCTTTGAGGGCAATTTTGACATAAAGTTGTTCAAATCTTTGTGAAGCTTAGCTCAATCGGTAGGCCGATGAGCGTCTCCATTAACTGGCGATTCACTAGGAATGCCAGAATTGCAATAAATCGTTTATTTATATTTACATTATTTTTATTGAGAGCAAAAAGGATTCTACTCGATGTCACAAAACGAAGCCGTGAAAGAAAAACAAAAGAAGATTGAGCCTCGAAGATTAAAAGGTTTTAAGGATCACCTTCCTGGATTTATGGAGGTTCGAAGTAATTTTCAGAATCTGATCCGTCAAGAAGCGCTTCTTGCTGGCTTTAGTGAGATTGGAACACCTACCTTAGAATATCTCGAGACATTATTAGGTCAAGGAAGTGAAGAGACCGATAAACAAGTCTATCGTTTTGAAGATCATGGCGGCCGAAAAGTTGGGCTTCGATTTGATTTGACGATTCCCTTTGCGCGTTTCGTGGCAGAGCATCAGAGTGATTTGATTTTTCCTTTCAAAAGATTGCAGATTGGTGATGTTTGGCGAGGAGAAAATACTCAAAAAGGTCGCTATCGAGAATTTTGCCAGTGTGATTTGGATATCATTGGCGTTGATTCTGTGGGAGCCGATTTTGAAGTTATTGCCTGCCTTTATCAAACAATTGCTAAATTCAATACAGGCGGATACGCATTCCGACTTGGAAATAGGAATATTTTGTCGAGTCTCATCCGTAAGTCTTTTAATTTAGGTGAAGACATCGATCAAACCCCGATTCTTATCGCTTTAGATAAGCTGGACAAGATTGGAACTCAGGGAGTTATTGATCTTCTCTCCAAAATTGCTGGATCTTCGTCAGACGCGATTGGTTACCTTTTGCAGCTTCTAGTAAACAAGGATCCTGATGGTAATACCGATTTGGTGCCTGTCAGAAGTTTCCTTCAAGGTGACGAAAAAGCCACTGCGGAATTGGACCGATTTGAGCAACTCTATCGACTGTGTCGATCCATTTCGAAAGGTAAGTCTTCGGAAGCGAATCCCAGCACTTCAGCAAATGAAGGTGAGATGCATATCGATTTATCTATTGCTCGAGGACTTGGCTACTACACTGGCGTTGTGTTTGAAACGACATTGAATCTATTGCCTGGGTTCGGTTCGATTTGTTCTGGCGGTCGGTATGATGATCTTGCTGAGAGATTTACGACGCGAAGTTTGCCTGGTGTGGGAGGGTCAATTGGACTTGATCGACTACTTGCCGGATTGGAAGAGCTAGGGCGATTACCTGTCGTTGTTCCAAAAAAGGCATTTGTCGCTATCGTTACTGCAGACGCTTTGGAATATGGAAATGCCATCGCCACAACTCTACGTAAGAATGGCGTTGCATGTGATATTGGTCTCACAACTGGCAAAGTTGGCCTGCAGTTTAAGCACGCTGATCGAATCGGCTGTCCATTTGTCATCGTTGTGGGAACGGACGAACTGAATTCAAAGACATTCAATTTAAAGAATATGAAAACGGGTGAGGAATCAAAGAGCCATTCCTTTTCTCAAGTGGTCCAGATTGTGAAAACGGCCATGTCAAACATTCCATGATGGATTTACGATGAGCCAACAGAAGAATGTAGCTAGGTATGTCAATCACTTCGCCTTTTTGGTGAACGATGTGATTCAGGTGTCTCAAAGGCTTAGGGGTCTTTTGGAAGAAAAAGGCCTTAGCGTTGAAATCGGTCCAAAGGAGATTTTTCAAAGCGAAGGAACCGCGGAGATCTATGTAGGATCGAACGGCCAAACCTCTAGGCTTCTATTTATCGAGCCCGTAGGTCCTGGTCCTTATGAAAGCGCTTTCAAAAAGCGCGGAAGTGGATTGCATCACATCGCATTAGATGTCTTAGATCTCGAAACATTTTTGTTTAATCTAAAAGGTAGCGGATGGTATTTACACTTGCACAGCGTGCAATCAATAAAAAGTACCAGGACCGCTTGGCTTGCGAGACCGGATACTCCTGTGTTGATCGAAGTCCAAGAGATTGAAGCTATGTCTCAAAAGAAACCATTGATTAATGAGCTTAAGATTTCTATGTCAGACAAGCTTGAATCGATGATGAATGCTTTGGGTGTTGACCAAGTCAAAAGGAATCGACAACAAGGTCTGTCGATAGAGATTCAAGGGCAAAGAATTCAATTGGAAAGCATCTTAGGCGTTTAGCCTTCTAAAGTAGATAAAAATTAGGAGATGATCATGACCACATTGACTCGCCCAGAGTTCAGCTGTGACTATAAATTTTCTGTACATGAGTCTGGGGCGTCTATGATTTTAGCCTCGAATGTTCAATTGCCTGAGATAAGTG
>JAPLFV010000308.1:19999-22267 GCA_026390495.1 Pseudomonadota bacterium
GAATGCCGAGGAAAGAAAATTTAAAATTCTAAGAATATGCTTTGATTCCGGAAGTAAGCAAATTGGGGTTCTGTTAAAAGATTTTGGTTTTAAGCTGGATGGAATAGAATATGGGTTCGATATCAGATCATTCTATCCCAAAATATTAAATGAAAATTTGCTGAAAGGCCCATTTCGCGTTCGACACATGGACTATAATTCCGACATTGATGCCATTGAAATGTTAGAATCTCAGATTCATCGTTCTGATCCTTCGAGCCGCGTAAAATTTGAGACCATGGCGGCAAAAGCCTCCCTAAGGAAATACTATCTCGGACGTTGCGATGAACTAAATGCCTTTGTGTTAGAATATTGTGACCATGAAAGGTTAGAATATGCTGGGGTTTGCGGCTTTATGAGAGACTATCAGCGTCCACACTATGCGCATATTAGCTCAATTGGCCTAGATCTTAAGTATCAGCGTCAAAGAATGATGTTCCCATTTTTAATCGAGGCTCATTCGATGAGTCAGTTTGCGAATTGCTTTAGGCTTAGTGGTGTTACGACCACCGATAAACTTGTTCAGCTTGCTGACTCGCGCGGAGCAGAGGTTTTTGGGTACTCTTGGAGCAAGGAAGTTTAGGATTGATTTACGATTTTCACTTTTGAGTGCATTGATCCAAGGAGATCAGAATAGTATGCTGGCGAGAGTCATCGGGATCCTTCCTATAGGCGCAAATTTTATGTTTTTGCTTTCACCCTTATTATTAATCGAAAATGGCATAAATTTGATATTAGCGGGGGTAATGCTGACATGTGCATCACTATTGCTGTCCTTGCTGTATATTTATGTTTGTTTTACGAAAATTATATTTGTCGGACATGCTGCCTTTGTAGTGATGGGATTTGGGATGTTTGCACTCAACAAGTCCTTTGAAATGAATCCCATGTTAGAAATGCTGATGCTACCTTTCGGCCTCATTCTGCTAAATAGCATTTCTGTAAAAATGGGCCATTTATTGTTGGATTCATCCGTGTCCAATTTCAAGGTTAAGGCAGTTATTTTTAATCTAACTGCATTTTTCATGTTAATTGCTGTGTCTTTGACTCCATTCTTGGTCGGATTTCCTCTTCTACAGTGGTTTGTGAGCCAGAGTCATTGAACTCAAATTTTGTTTGAGATCATTGCATATAGATAAGTTCATTCAAGGAAATGTAAGCAGCCAACAAAGCAATCTTTCCCTCATGCTTGGTCCATTCTTGATTCCATTGTTATGAGAGTATCTTGAGTATCTGGGTTGGCAAAAGTGACAACTGATTTAGAGCTGAGACATCAGGATAGAAATTTCCACTCTTGTAATGAGCTGAAACTACTGTTATTAATTGTATAAGAGTTGTTTTGTAAAAAGACGGTTTTTTTGTGCGTAAAGCGGTTATAGATTTGACGCAGGATAGAGTCGTTCAGCTAGTAAAAATGATTGCTCAAAACTACAAATCAATCGATTCTATTGTTCTTTTCGGATCCCGTGCACGTGGTGATCACGGACCTAAATCAGACTACGATTTTGCTGTTAGATGGCAAAGAACTTCAGAAAATAGTGCTGATTTATGGGGCAGTTTGCAGGAGAAGTGCGCGAGCGGAATCCTACACTAAATACAATCGATTTGCTTTTGATTGATGATGTTGCTTTGGCGCTTCGAACTGCGATTGAACAGGAAGGCGTGACGATATATGAGAAAAATTGATCAGAGTTTTAGGAATTTAAAACTCGTATTTTCAGCACTGAAAGAATCTGTATCTACGCCTCCAGTTGAGAATCGAGATTTTGCAGGAATAGTGCAAAGTTTTGAGTTCACATATGAGTTGACTTGGAAAACATTAAAGATTTATTTGGAGCAACAAGGCATTTCGGCTCCTTTTCCCAGAGTTTGCCTTGAAGAGGCTTTAAAGCGGGGCTTTTGCACGGGAATGAAGTGTGGAAAGAGATCATTGAAGATCGAAATCTATCAACGCATACCTACGATCAATCTTTAGCGCGTAAACTTTGTAGTAAGATCATGAGCAGTTATGTTGAAGTCTTTGAGAAGACTATTCAAATCATGGAAACGACCATTAAATCATAAATCCTTAAGACTCATTTTTGTAATGACAAAGCCCTCTTTTTCGAGAATCGGGATGAGGCTTCCCGGACCCATCATATGCCCGACGCCAACGGAAACAAAAGCCTGTCCCTCAACAAAGAGAGTCTTTAGCTTTGGGAGCCAATTCAGGTTGCGATTGGTGATGAT
>JAPLFV010000308.1:22331-54508 GCA_026390495.1 Pseudomonadota bacterium
CTTCCTTGTAGGCAATCCCTATTTCATACAGTGATTTATATGAATCTATAACAACCTGCACTCGATCACCTTCGAGAATTTCGTTGAATTTCTTTAGAACATTTTTATGAGAGTCACTTTTTTTTGCCTTTGACTTTACTAAGGCATTCATTGCTTCTTCGGTAGTTTCAAGGAAAACAGTTTTCTTTTGATTTCTTTGACTTTGCTTCAATAGTTCGAAATCTAGTAGAGGCTCACCCTTAATTAATTTCGCAAACTGAAAAGCCTCCCATAGATCGTGTGCATCGTCAGCTTCCAAACATCGAAATTCTTCCACATCAATCACCAACAAATCATATTTTAGATTTTTCCAAGCTGTTGAGGAAAGAGTTTTATCCAGACAGGGGCCTTGGCCCACGGATTTGTTTTGAAATGTCACATCTGAGCGGTCATTGGGATCTATTTCAAAAACCACGGTGTTAGCAGCATCAAGGTGTTTGTGGATATCAAATGGGATCTCATTTGATCTAATAGAAACGTGCATGGTTCCAAATAGGTAAGAGATTCGATCTTTGTATTCCACGCGCCAAATCAGTGGATTGATATACTTCTTAGACTCAAATTTTGACCTGATTTCAGCGGTCTCGGAGTGAATCCGCATTCTGTTTGCGTTGTCATCCTTTAACCACTGTTGGGTCACAGTAGGGTCGGGTGAATATGGGGTCACACAGGAAGCGATGAATGTCTGGAAAATCCAAAAAATTGAATGTGTTCTAATAGCCTTGGTGCCGGTCATGGTCATGCAAAATATCCTTTGGTATCTTTAAATACCTAGTTGAACCTTGTTAACTCAAGCTGCAATTTTCAATGGATCTGCCAATTGAGGGATGATGATTACAAATTTAGTTCCCGTTCCTAATTTGCTTATGACCTCGATGGATCCATGTAGACGATGTTCTACCATCTCTTTTACAGCAGGCATGCCGATTCCACGTCCAGAAAATTCGCCTATTTCTTCTTTAGTTGTTAAATTTGGATGAAATATTAAATTTGTGACGTTATCAAAATTAAGTTTATCTGATGATTTAAGGTTCATTATCTGAGCTTTTGATTTGAGTGCGTGGACATCGATTCCTTTGCCGTCATCTTCTATTGTAATGATGAGCTGGTTTGAAGCACCTTGTTTAAAATCAATGGAAATTTTGCCTATGTCAGGCTTATTTTTGTTTCGTAATTCTGGCGGTTCGATACCATGATCGATTGCATTCCTTATGAGATGCGGCAGGATCTCAGAGATAGCTTGAAATATCTCCTTTGAAGTGGATAGATCTTGTCCTGAAATTTTCAATTGGCATTTCTTCTCTAGTTTCTCAGATACAACTTTTGTTAGTTGTGTCAGAGGACCTTCCATGTTCTCAAATTTGATCTGCCGAATTTGATTGATGAACCACGTTTTGAAGTCATCGTTAGACTTAAATGACTTGAGATCAGTTTTCTCAATTTTTGTAAGGATATCTTCAGATATAGTCCATTCATAATTTGCGGGATCACTGAAGGACTTATTGTTTGGCATTAAGACGGCGCCGTTCGAAGTCATCCAACTTTGGACGCCGCTAAATAAATTTGTAATGTCTGATAACTCTACTTTTTCTTTGTTTTCGATGTTTGTCACTAACATGACCCAATCGTCTAGAGAGAAGCATCTTAGATTGCCATTTAAAGAATGTAGTTCAAGCTTAATCAAAGCTTGTAATTTGGAATCTTGGGGGTTGCTCGTTAATGCCTGAGTCCAATTTCTGTTCTTGTTTTCCATATCGCTCAGTAGATTGAGAAACGCCGGCTTAGATTTTAATATCTGAATTAAACTCCGGTTGACGTTGTTTGTTTGCTCAACTTGGGTCAGCTCTGTCGCGTCTGTAATACTAAACAGGACTTTGTGAGGTTGTCCATTTTGATCTCGAATCAATGCACTGTCGATGCTAATAGATTTGTTTTCGATCTTGATTCTAGGTGGGAGCATTCTGACCGTGATCTCGTCGGGCATGATGTCTTCTTTTAGTTGCTCATACATGGCATCAAATAGAAGAATGTCTTTGCCGGTCAAGTTCAGAATATCGGTGATTCGTTTTCCGCTGATCTTTGTTGACGATAGCAAATGCTCTGTCGATTTTGTTGAGCCTGGCTGAACAAGTTGGTCAAGATCAGTCATAAAGAAGCCAGCTTTGACATTGTCAGAAATTTCCTTGATTTCGCGATTTTTATCTCCGATGGTTTTCAACATAAGCTGAATGGAATATGTAAGTTCGGTAATTTCATCTTGTGCTTTGTCATTGGACTCAATGTCAGTTTTTGAACCGTTCATAACAAGCTGTGTTTCATCTTTTATATGACTGATTCGACGCAGAATTTTGGCGTCAAGTTGCCAGAAAATGACGAATGATAGACCTAATGTGCCAACTGCAAATAGTGTGAGCATTGAGAAAAGAGTTACCTTGCCTTGGGTCATCACGGGGCGAGCGAAAGTTGCTTCAAGATTAAATGCAGGAGTCGCATTGTAGTTTTGCACAGGAATATCTATACGCAATGATTCGTCTGTAAAGTTGGAAATGTTAAATAATTGCTTAGATGATGATTTGGAATGTATTTTTAGACTCAATTTTAGCTCGTCGCTGATGGAGCCAACAAAGGCATCGGTGACTAGCTTGCCAAAGATCATTAGGCCTCTGACCTCTCCGTCTCCGGCGGTATTAGTTATAGCGCGAACTGAAAGGAGCCAATGTTGTCCTTGAAAGGTGGCTATGCCAGATGAGAAGCTTTCTGGGTTATTTGGGGTAAACCATTGAGATAGGAATCTAGGAGAAGTCAAGGAATCAATTAATTCTTGATCTGGAGTTTGCGGTGAGTCTGTTTCAGGATTCCATTGAAGTGCATCGGTGATAGTCCCACTCGTCGTTGCCATTAAAAGAAGGTCAGTACTAAGGTTTTTTAAAGTTGCTTTTGGATCCAAGTTTCCTTGGGCAAATTCTTTGTTTCTAGTCTTCATGTAATTCCATACATCGTCCCATGCCGCCCAATCTCTATTCTTTGTAGCGATGTTGTGAATCTCTCCTTGGATCCGATTTCGAATACGCTCGATATTTCCAGCAACGTCAGCCTTTTCGACCATTCCAAAGCCGTCTAATAGAACCTTGACGGCAATCGCATACGTAAAACCTAAAAATATAAGGACAGTGCTACCTAGGAGTAAATAAGTCTTCGTTTTGAGAGAACGCATAAAAAGCTCCAAAAGAGTCAATGTGAAGATGACATCGTTGTATCCCTCTGTCAGTCCACCTATATTCGACCCTTCGGCCTGTTTGGGGATGCAGTTAAGTTGAGGTGTTGGTATTTTAATCAATTTCTGAGAAATGGCTTTATTTATGTGGCACTTCTGGGAATGGTTCAGCTATTCTAATGGTGTCTTTGAGTTAGCAGTCATAACTGCCAAACTATACTGCCAACTGTTATCTAAATCAGTTGAGGAATTAGTTTTTAGGAGTGAATGGAATGTTTTTTTTAAAGAAAAAATTCGTGCAAAGGTTCATTGCTGTCTTTTGCGGACTTTTAGTTTGTACCTCGATGGCGTTTTCTCAAGCGGTTCCAGAGCCAGCGGCAGAATCAACAGAGGCTCCAAAAACTCCTGAAAAGATCGGTTCCTCAACTTTACAGGTTTTGAAACTTAAGATTATGCAGAAGGGAACAGGCCAGCCCCTTAGAAAAGTGGAAGTTGTTTCAGGCAGCGCAAAGACTTTTTCAGATCCAAACGGTGAGGCTAAAATTGAGATTCCTAACGATGCAAAAGAAATTAATATTGTCCGTGTGGGTTTTGAATCAATCAATTTAGTCGTAGACGAATATAAAGATACCCTAGAGCTTGACGTTTTTATGTATCCCAAATTAGGTGCAGATGACGAAGTTATTATCAAAGGTAAACGGCGCCCAAGTGTTTCTAAGAAAGTCATAACCGCTGTTGAGGCCGCGAAAGTTGCTCCGGGCGGCGATCCCGGTCAAGTAACCAAGTTGATGCCGGGAGTCACTTCAAGTCCAGGTCGTTCTGATGTATCTATTCGTGGGAGTGAGCCAAACGATAGTTTGTATCGAATCGACGATATCGAGCTACCGTTTATATATCATTCGGTGGGTAGTTTGACTGTCGTACCTCCGAGTACGATAGATGATGTGGAGTTTTCTGGAGGTGGGTTCGGTCCCGAGTATGGTGATGCGACAGGGGGCGTTGTCGTTGTCAAAACGAAGGTGGAAATTCCTGACCGCCCAATCACACGTTTCACTCTCAATTTGCCAATTTATTCGAGTGTGTTCCACGAACGACCACTTAGTGAAAATTCTGCAATGTCGGTTGGAGTTAGAAGAAGTTATTTGGAAGTCCTTTTGCCAAAAGTCCTACCAAAAGATTCTGGTGTAACATTGATTCCTTTTTTCTCTGACTATCAGGGTAGCTGGGTCAGTAAATCCGAAGATGGACATAAGAAACTTACCCTATTAGCATCTAGCGACGGTATTAAGGCGACGGTTCCAAGCCAGTTTTCTGAAGACGAAAATGGCGCCGTGAACTTTTTTCTTAAGACTTACTTTGGTGCTATTGCCTTTGAGAGATCGAAAAAGTTATCAAATGACTGGAATGTCGTGACAACGCCGCAGTGGGTCTATACTGACAATCAATTTAATGTAAATGATTTGCGCTTCAGAGTAAAAGTTCATAACTTTAGAGTTCCAACTGAATTCACGAAGAGGATTAGCTCTACAGAAAGACTCTATGCGGGTTTTGACCTTGGTTTTTTACCGTACGAAGTGTCGTTGTTTCTTCCTCGTTTTGATCCAGATGATCCCTTTTATGATGTCCAAGAAGCGCCTAAAATTGAAACAAGTTTAAAAGGTAATTTAATAAAAGCTGCTGGTTGGTTAGCGAGAGATTTTCAATTGGCAGACTGGAATTTAACACCTGGGATGCGTTTGTTTCATCTAAATCAGAATAAATCGACAGGGATTGATCCGAGATTTCAAGGCCGTAAATCGATGGGTCCTATTCACACCTCCAAATTTGCAGTTGGACAATATAGCCAGTTTCCAAAAAATGGTGAGGCCGCGAAAGATTTTGGTAATCCAGAATTAAAGAACACCCGAGCTTATCATTACATTCTGGGAATCGAGTCTAAATGGGATGATCGTTGGGAAACAGATTTTCAAGTATTTTATAAAGACGTTTATGATGTCATTCAAAATGATTCCGTCAAGAATTATGACAATGATGGTCAGTTGAGGAGTAAAGGGTTTGAGGTGTTTATTCGCAGAGCCATGACAGAAAGATGGTTTGGTTGGGTTGCTTATACGTGGTCAAAAGCAGAGCAAAGAAAATCGAAGGAAGCTGAATGGTATCCAGGTGATAATGACCAGACTCATATTTTAAACGTAGCAGGAAATTATAAGTGGTCTGCTACCTGGGAAACTGGAGGGCGTTATACTTCTCATACCGGAGATACTTATACCTCCACCGTTGGTCCGGCAGTCTATAATTCAAACCTAAACAAATATCAGCCCCGTTCAAATCCAGACGAAATCAATAATGCTAGGTTGCCTCACTATAATGAGTTGGGAATCTATTCAGCACATGACTTTCTTTTCGATACATCAAAAATGACATTTAGATGGGGATTGGAGTATCTTTGGTTTAAGCGCCAGACGCTCAACACCTCGGCGAATTATGATTATTCAAAAGAAGAGCCATCACAGGGAGTGCCTCCGATTCCTTACCTGGAACTTCGAGGTGAGTTGTAGCTATGTTAAGTTGCCCGTCTTGGACAGAATCCAATGCTCAAGTATGGCTTGATTTTTTGCATGGTGCGCCAAAAGATGAATTGATTTGTAGTTTTAAATATCCAAGCAAATTAACTTATCTTTCAAACGAAGCTGCAATGGCTGTAGCCTATGTTACAGCATTGCGAGGTATTGGCTCTGTGTCACCAAATCCATTGGTTGGCTGTGTAGCGATTTCTAGGGACAATTTGTTTCTTTCTCATGGCGCTCATTTAAAAAATGGCGAATCCCATGCAGAGGTAAATTGTCTGACTGCTCTAGAAAATCAAGAGATTCAAAACGCCAAAGTATTTGTAACTTTGGAGCCATGCGCCCACCATGGGAGGACTCCTCCGTGTGCAGAATTTTTGTCTAAATTGCCGTTTGAGGAGCTCCATTATTTGCAAAGGGACCCTGACAGTCGCGTGGATGGACGCGGGATTGAATTGATAAAGGATGCTGGAAAGAAAGTTTTTTTGCTTGATGCGATGAGTGAGTTGGGTGCCGAGTTGGCAGAGATTTTTTTGTGGAATAAGCGAGAAGATAGTCCTTTTATAGGTGCAAAGATAGCAATGACAGAAGCTGGAGCCTATGCTTTCGCTAAAAGTTCAAGGACGTGGATTACAGGTCAAAGGGCTCGAGAGCATGGGCGGTTTTTACGTCTATACTACGATGCTATATTGGTGGGTTCTTCAACCGCTGTTTTAGATGATCCTATGCTGGATGTTAGAAGCTCTTTTGTAAATGGCAGAATTCCCTGGAGAATTGTGCTGGATCCAGAGAACGTGGTTCCATTGACTGCAAACATATTTAAAGTGAGTCCTGAAAGGGTGATTCATTTTGTCACTGCGAAATCTTCATCGCCTGGACCTAGAGTTGTGACTCAGGATGTTAGAAATGAAGTTCAAGAAGATGCACACGGGGATGATGGTCGCTCATCGCATATCATTCACTTAAATATGAATTCTCAAGGACAATTTGAGTGGCAAGATGTTATTCGCGCCGTGAAATCATTTTCCATTTATAGTATTCTATTGGAAGGTGGAAACGGAGTCTGGTCTAGCGCTTGGCAGGCGGGAGTCATTAACAAGCTTCATCTCTACGTCGGTCAATCAAGATTAGTTCAAGATAAATTGGCACTATTAACGGATGTCCCTCAAAAAGCTAAGTGGAATCCTGAAGACAAAGAAAGACATCGATTTGGTATTGATCGATATTTTGAGATAGTGAATTCAGCCGTTTAGTTTCTGTATGTCATTTATTTACTGACGGAGGATAGTTATGAAAGTTGAGCGCCCGTCTTTTCCAGAGATTTATATGCGTCTCGCATTTACTCTGGCCGAAAGATCCACTTGCAAGCGGCTGAAAGTTGGGACCGTCATAACAAGTATTGATTACAGAAAAGTGTTGGCAATTGGGTATAATGGCAATGCATCAGGTTTGGCTAACACCTGCGATCGAGACGAAGTTGGAAATTGTGGCTGCTTGCACTCAGAGGAGAATGCTGTCATCAATTGTGACAGCCCTAGGAGTACTGAGAAATTTGTTTTTGTAACTCATTTGCCGTGTGCCATGTGTGCAAAGCGCCTGATAAACTTGGGGCAAGTAAAGAAGATTTTTTATTGCCACGATTACCGCAAACGAGATTCCGTGGAGTTATTCGGTATTGTTGGAATCGGGGTTGAACAGTTACATTTAGCAGGGTTTTCTGAACATGGAGTGAAGTGACATTGGGCCAGAATCATCGACACAGTTCACTAGGTAAATCGGAAGGCCATGCTCATGGTGCTCATTGTCAGCACGGAATTGGAGGTTTGGTTTCGAAAAATTCAGGCAAGTCCTCCAGTACGAAAAATATTGCCATTGCATTAATTTTGAATTTTGGATTTGCAATTGTCGAATTAGTCGGAGGTTTTTGGACACATTCCACTGCAATTCAAGCTGATGCCATTCATGATTTTGGTGATTCCGCAGTTTTGCTCTTGGCTTTAGCGATGCAATGGTTTGCCAGGGTAAAACCCACTGCAACGTACGGATTTGGATTCAAGCGACTTTCATTGGTTTCTGCACTGGTGATGTCTATGACTTTGATTGCAAGTAGTCTGTTCCTTGTTAAGTTGGCTTGGTCACGTTTTCAACAACCTGCCGACCTGCATTTAAACGGGATGCTTTTTTTGGCCATTCTTGGAGTTTCGGTTAACGGATTTGCTGCCTGGAAGGTTGGGCATGGACATACTCAGAATGAGAAAGCAATATCGTGGCATATGATAGAGGATTTATTGGGCTGGGTCGCAGTTTTGATTTCAAGTATCGTCATGCGTTTTGTCGATGTCTCTTGGTTGGATCCAATGCTAGCAATTGTGATTGCCTTCATAGTTATTTTTGGTGGCGTGAAATCGTTTTGGTCCAGTTTTAAATTGTTTCTGCAAGCCGCACCTTTTTCAGTCGATTCGTCTGCCTTGCGTGCAGATTTTTTAAAAGTGCCAGGGATTGCAGGGATTCAGGATTTTCAGATTTGGTCTTTAGACGGTGAGCATCATGTTTTAAATGTTCATGTTTTATTGCAATACGGTACAACCATAGAGGAATGGACGAACATCAAAAAATCCTTGGCAGATCTTTGCCAGGGATATGGCCAGATAAAATTAACGGTGGAACCAGATTTTAGTCAAATAGGAAAACCGATCTTATTGAACCATTCCATGACATAGGTGCAAGCTATGTCTTGAATAGGTTTGCTTTCATAGAATAATTCATGAAGGCCGCCTTGAATCCAGTGCAAATCAATAGAAGATTGACTATATTTCCTAGCCTCTTCTACCCATAGTGGAACTGCGTTGATGTCAACGACGTTCTCTTCAGTTCCACATAAAACTAAGATCGGTATATTGAGCTTTTTTAAAAATTCAGGGTTGAGAATAAATTTTGTGGCTTCATAGGTCGCTTTGACCCACTCAAACGTAGCGCTTGGGACAGGATATGGTGGATTTTGAATGACTTGATAACGATCAGCAGAGTGTGTCAAAAGATTTCGTTCAAATGGAGGTTTCCAATGCCGGCCGCTGCGAGAATTGAGATGTCCAAGACCAATTTTAGCAATGACATTTGAAATCTTGTACGCATAATCGGGGTGCATCGGCCTATGAGGAAGTCCTAGTAAGGGGCTACTTAATACAAGGCAGCGCGGTGAAAGCATGCCTTTCATGATTCCATTTAGGGCGATAAGGCCACCCATGGAGTGGCACATGAGGTTATAGGGTTTGTTGCCAAATACTTTATCAATAACTGTTTTGGCATCTTTGCTATAAGTGTCATAGTTATCAATCCATGCTCGAGCTCCACCGCTCATTCCTTGGCCTCGATGGTCCCAGATTGTAAATCCGGTATTTTTATTTAGTTTCAATTCTTCAGGCAGATGGGCGTATTTTTCACTCCATTCTGTTCTACCTGTGCAAAAGGCGAGTTGCCGCTCTTTTTTAGTGGATCCAGGTAGAGATGCGAAGCGGAGGTCCAACGTGTCGCTGCTGTCTCTGATTGTCGAAAACTCAAGATTTGGTGCCAAGTTTTTGGATTCGCTCTTCATAGTCCGCATTTTCCTTTATCCAATGAACGAGTTCTGTAGGGTAATTGGTACAGTGACCATCAACGTCAAACGATTGAAGCATGGTCCAAACATTTTCCTTGATATGGTCTTCTCCAATCATCGGGGCCCAAGTATAGACCTTCCAGTCTCTAGCTTTAGCTTGATCCATGAAATTTTCCGTAATCATATCAAATCTGGGATGGATGATTTGGGCGTTTACATCGTTCATGAAGATCACAGGAGCCCGATGCCCAAGGTAGGGCCAATGAAGTTCATCATCGCCAATCAGGCAGGCTCTTTTGATGTCGGGACCGCCATCTCGAAAATATATAAGTGGATTTGGAAAAAAACTCGAGACGACAATGCGGTCTCTCAGAGGGTGGTTCTTAATCAATTTAAGGGTTGCTTTGGAAGAATCAACCTCAGACCCCTTTATTTCAATATTAAGCTCGATGTTGGGCAAATATTTCTCTACGACGTCTTCTAAAAATGGAACTGGTTCACCATTTTTTAGTTTGATTTTCTTCATTTCGGATTTGTCCAAATCCGAACAAAACAAATTTAACCCAGTCGTGTGGAGTAAATGATCGTCGTGATTAATGACAGGATAACCATCACGAGTTAACTGAACATCTAACTCGATTCTTTTTGCCCCACATTTGACAGAGGCGTCAAATGCCGAGAAACTATTTTCTAATTTTTCCTTGTTGTTTCCTCGGTGAGCGATCACCAACATAGAGTTTCTCCATAAAACTTGGGTAAGTCTTGCCCATTGGAATAGACATAACCACAAGTGTACACTGAACAGTGTCAGTTACTCCAGCATTTTGACCTTTGATGAAGTGATTTTGTAAGAGTGATTTTACTCCAGGAGGTTTCATGAACAGTAGGCAAATAAATAGTGGTTTCGTTGGACTTGTATGCTGCCTCATGTCTAGTTTTGCACCTACGGTTGCACACGGTGCTCCAAAAAAGGCAAGTTTGGATTCCTCCATGTCAGGTGGGAGCTCAAAAAATGGAGAGCGTTCTGTGCTCGCTAGTTTGCCAATTGTTGCTGAAGGAGCCCAATTGAGACTTCATTTGGAATACAATATTGCAAATACTTTGGGTTTGGCTGTTGAAGGCGGCATCCTTGGAGAGACTGAGCTTCTTGATCGTGAACAAGTAGATGAAATGGGCAACACTCTCAAAACTAAAGGTGTGCAAGGTGCTCTTCTGTTTAGTCGATACAGCCAACCTTCTCGTATGGGTGGGTTTTTTTGGACACTTGGTGGTGGATATAGACAGTATACGGCCGAGTGGAAAAAGAAGCCTTTGGCTAATGCGCAAGATATGAGATTGGAATCGTCAGATGCTGATGGCTATTTACATCATAGAATGCGTGGTCAAGGTACCTTTGGTGTAGGAAGAGTTGGATATAGGTACGTCGCGGATGAATGGCCTCTTTCAATAGGCGGGCATTTTGGTCTTCGGCATATGACAAGCAAGTTGAAGGACTTGGAAGTAGAGCAAGAAGAGCAGGCAGAGCTGAATCTTGAATATTCTCCGACAACTTCGGAAGAAAAACGATTGGTTAATCACAAGATGATGACAACACCTGATGTTAGTATCGAACTAGGTCTTATTTTTTAGTGGATTTTTAGGCTATCGTCATCCCGAAGCGAAGCGATGGATCTTGTTTCATTTATGAGATGCTTCACTTCGTTCAGCATGACGTGAAGTGCAGGGCAGATGCTTCACGTCGTTCAGTATGACGTGAAGTGCAGGACAGATGCTTCACTTCGTTAAGGATGACGTAAATGGCAGGATTGCTCCTTACTTTTTTTCTTGGAAAACTGCGTTGGTTTTGCCCCTCTCTAACCGAGTCCTTAGAAAAAACTAAAAGAACCTTCGTTCCTAAGAGACTGCTTTTGCAGGTAATCTCTAAAATGAATTCGAAGGTTCTTTTGTTTTTCTTTCCCAACTTTTGCGCTTCTCTAACTTCTCTGTTTTTCTACTTTTTGTTTCTCTAAGTTTTTTTTATGGTGCGTAGTAGTAATCCACTTTTATCTGACTTCCATTTGGTGGAACTTTTCCTGTGGTGAATTTTATCGACCTAGTTCCCGATGAGTAGGTCCAATCAAAGTTTCTAACGCCACTAACATAAACTTTAATGCTGGTATCGTAGGCCGCGTGGGCAAGTACTATCTGTGCAGATTGAGCTGTCATGTCTTGGCCGATGCGTGCTAGGGAATTGGACCAGTTTGTATCACATATACTTTGAACGATACCTCCAGTTTTCCTTGCGGCTGCGACGTATTGGCTGCCTTCTTCTCGTGGACTAGAGTGGGGAGCAGAGCACATAGTGCCGTTAGCATTTTTAGTACCAGTAATAGTGGATATCGAATAATTCCCTGCACCTTTGGCTTGAGAAAGATAGGAAATCAAATTGTCTTCTGTATATCGAACACTCGTTAAACCTTCAGCCACGTAGTTTCGACCTGAGTAAGTATCAGTTTTACCTAAGCCGATACCATCATCTTCTTCGTCGCTGACGACAATGATTGCTAAGAAAGCATTGTTACGAATCAACCCTTCATTTTGGCCTTGTAAAGATTTGCTTACAGCCATTTCTGCAGCCTTAAGACCATGCTCATATCCACTACCATTCGTTCCAACGTCTGTATAACTAGTAAATCTAGTAAGGACATCTGACATAGATGGCTTTAGCACTTTCTTCCCAGTACTTCCCACGAGGCTTCCTCGTAGTCGAGTAGCAGTAGAGCCATCAAGAGTAGGGCAATACCTTTCATTTGCAGGAAGCAAAGCAGGATTTGTATTGGAACAGATATCGGTACTTGTGACGCCTGTTTGAAAGTTGATTCCACTGGCAATTAGATTTGACATGAATGCACTAAAATTTTGTCCTAAGTATGATTGCTCTTCCGACATGGATCCAGATGAATCGACTATCCAAAGAACATCGACATTGCTTTGTGCATTGATGGTTGAAGTCTGGCTTGCCAAGAGTAAGTTATCAAAGTTTTCGCTATCATCTGAAGCAGAGTCCTTATCGGAATCGTCTTCACATTGCTCAGACTCATCGCTCACATGGTCGTCTCCAACTTTGTCTTCGTCTGCGTTCGGTGTTTCATCCTTTAAAAGATCATCGGCCTTTCCAATTTCATTTTCGTTAAATGATGGATCCTCGCTACAACCAACAACAAGCGCAGATAAAAGAGCGACTGAAAAGATCTGACTGCGGCTAAATAGTTTGATGCGAAGCATGGTTTCCATGGTAAAAACTCCTCTAAGTGTTGCCACATCTTATGGCAAATTGTGTCCTCCTTGACCTACATAAATGCATTCGGACCCAGAGCCAAGAGCCTAAGAGAATTCAATTATGCCAATATTATCAGGATATTAAATAACCGTATTAGAATTATAGTTGGGCTAGGCGAGAGGTGATTTACCTGCCATAATATGCCACCTATGAAAATTGCAATTGATGCCCGAATGATTAGACCAGGAAGCATGCATGGTATCGCAAGATATGTGTACGAATTGTTGCGCGGAATTTCTGGCAGAAACGTTGAGCATAGTTTTTTCGTACTTGTTAATTCAGGAACCCCGCTAGTTAGCGAAGACTGGTGCTCTAAATTTACGTTTATATATTCCGAATCTAGTTGGATTAGTTTTCGGGAGCAATTGGAGTTGCCAAGATTGCTTCGGCAGTATCAAATTGATTTGTTTCATTCGCCATCGTTTGTTGCGCCTCTGATGGTCCCGTGTAAAATGGTGATGACAATTCATGACTTGAATCACTTGGTGCTTCCTCAATTCTATACCCCTTTTCACCAACTGTATTACAATCTTTTTGTTCGTCGTTGTATCCAGCGGTCTCATTCAATTTTAACAGTGAGTCACTTTTCTCGTCGAGAAATTGAAAGAAACTTAGTTTTGGATCCGAACAAAATTTTTGTAACATACAATGGAGTCAGTGATTTTTATAAACGCGTTACAGACAAGGAACATCTAGACTACGTGCGCGAGATTTATGAGCTGCCAGAAGATTTCATTTTGTGTGTTTCTAGCAACAAGCCCCATAAGAATGTTCAAATGCTTGTAAAAGCATACTGCTACTCTGACATAAATATTCCATTGGTACTGGCAAGTCCGGTAGACGCATCACTTTTGCGAATGGCCGAAGCTTTCAATAAAAAACACTTAATATACTTTAGTAAATTTATTGCAGAGCAGCATCTTCCAGCTATTTATTCCATGACCCGGCTATTTGTGTATCCGTCCACTTATGAAGGATTTGGATTGCCCCCTCTGGAGGCAATGTCCTGTGGAGCGCCAGTCGTAGTGGCAAGGTCCTCTTCACTTCCTGAAGTTGTAGGTGATCACGCCATATTTGCAAATCCATACGACTATAAGGACGTTGCTCGTGCCCTTGAAGTGGGCGTTTATGACTCGGCGTTTGTCGAATCCTTGATGCGTGGAGTCGATCAGCACAGACAGAAGTTTTCTTGGGAAAGAATGGTGACTCAAACCATTGCGGTTTACGACAGGTGTTTTGAACCTTCCGAAGCTCCATTGCTTTCGAATCGAGTGGAGGCAAATCCATGAGGGTTGGCATCAATGGTAGATTTTTAGTTGCAAAACGCACAGGTGTGCAAAGAGCTGCCTATAATTTGATTAAGACAATGGTCGAGTTAGACCGCGAAAACGAGTATTTCATTTTTACGGGAATGGAGCAGATTGGAAGCCCTGATTGGAATTACTCAAATGTAACAGTTGTGGGCGATCACTTGCGAAGTTCTGAGAGCTTTCGTAACCATTTATGGGAGCAGTTTAAATTGCCTAGATTGGCGCGAGAATATAAAATTGATATTTTGCATTCTCCTGCCAATATCGCCCCTTTATTTTATCGTGGTAAATCAATTGTACATATTCATGACTTGTGTTTTGTCGTTAATCCCCAGTGGTACAGTTTTAGTTTTAGAACTCTGTACAATTTGATCATTCCTCGCATCGCGAAACGCGCAACAAAAGTCATTACAAACAGTAACAATTCAAAAAATGATTTGTTACAATATTTTGGTTTGCCAGCGGAAAGAGTTAGCCTTGTTTACTGGGCCGTTGATGAGATATTTTCCGAAACGCGAAACAGTAGTTTTTATAAATCGCAGAATTTTTCTGGTCCAGCTGACTATATTCTATATGTAGGCTCATTGGAGCCTCGTAAGAATATTAATTTGCTCATTGGCGCATTTGAGGAACTTAGAAGCCAACATCCAGAATTGAAAACTAAATTGATTTTGATTGGTGGAGAAAGTCCTTTGTTTGCGGCTGTGCGTCTTAAGGCGAAGCGATTTAGAGACGATGTCATATTTAAGGGTTTTGTCAAAGACGAGGAGTTGAGGGAGTTTTATTGTCGGGCCAAGCTTGTGGCTTATCCAAGTCTATACGAAGGATTTGGATTGCCTCCATTGGAGGCTATGGCCTCGGGCACACCTGTGGTTACCAGTCGAACGTCTTCGATACCCGAAGTTGTCGCCGATGCTGCAATAATGGTTGATCCGCACGATAGTGGTCAATTGGTGAGTGCTATGTATAAAGTACTCACTGATAAGGAGTTAAGTGATTCGTTGCGTCGCCGAGGTTTAGAGCAAGTTAAGAAGTTTAATTGGTATAGGGTCGCTCGCGGTGTACTGGGAGTATATTATGAGGTGCATTTAAGGAAAAACTCGCAACCGCTAACAGTTCACTCATTTATGCCGCAATCAATTTGGGCCAAAATACGAAAAAGGGAAGCAAAGGTCTAACCCCCTCGACCTTTTAAAAATTTTAAATTCTAGCAGCAGGATGGAGTTCGCTAAATATGAAGAGAAATAAGATTTATGATGTTCTGAAAAGTGGCAAGCCAGATGACGTCGTATCCGTTTGTGGATGGGTTCGATCAAGACGCGAGTCTAAAACTTTTGCGTTTCTTGTTTTATCAGATGGATCATCCCAAGCGACAATTCAGTGCATTATTGATGGTAACGTTAGTGGTTTTGACCTGATGCCTAAATGCCAAACGGGCGCCAGTGTCCAAGTAGATGGAGTACTCAAGCAAAGCCAAGGCAAGGGACAGTCATTGGAAGTTCACGCCTCATCATTGAAACTCTTTGGAGAGGCGCCTGCTGAAACATACCCCCTTCAAAAGAAGGGTCATACCTTGGAATTTCTACGTGAGATTGCCCATCTTCGTGGACGAACCAATACTTTTGGCGCTGTTTGGAGGGTGAGAAACGCATTAGCGGCAGGAGTTCATGAATTTTTTCAAAAACGACGATTCGTTTGGGCTCACACACCTATTATCACAGCGAATGATTGTGAAGGCGCTGGCGAAATGTTTAATGTGACGACATTTGATTTGAATAAGATTCCTCGCACGCCTTCTGGTGCGATTGATTGGACGCAAGATTTTTTTGGTAAAAACGCACATTTGACGGTCAGTGGGCAGTTGGAAGGCGAGTTTTTAGCGTTGTCACTTGGTGACATATATACCTTTGGCCCTACATTCCGCGCTGAAAATTCAAATACGACCAGACATTTGGCCGAATTTTGGATGATTGAACCTGAGATGGCTTTTGCTGATTTAAAAGATGATATGCAGTTGGCAGAAGACTTCGTGCGGTTTTTGTCGGGATGGGTTGTCAAGCAATGTCCGGATGAGCTGGCATTTCTGTACGATACTTATAAAGGTATGTCTCCTGACGAAATCGTCAAACTCTCCGAGTCTAAATTTGCGCATGTGACATATACTGACGCTGTAGATTTGCTGCTAAAGGCGCCTAAAAAGTTTGAGTATCCTGTGAAGTGGGGGACAGATTTGCAGTCTGAGCATGAGCGCTACTTAACTGACGAGATTTATAAGTCACCAGTCATTGTGACTGATTACCCTAAGGATTTTAAATCATTTTATATGCGTTTAAATGACGACGGTAAGACTGTAGCAGCCATGGACGTGCTGGCGCCTAGAATCGGAGAGATAATCGGTGGAAGTCAACGAGAGGAGCGCTTGGATTATTTGGAGCGCATGATGGTCGAGAAAAAGATCCCTTCACATGATTTGCAGTGGTTCTTAGACTTAAGGCGATATGGCTCAGTCCCCCACGCAGGGTTTGGCTTAGGATTTGAAAGAATTGTTCAATATTTAAGCGGGATGACAAATATTAGAGATGTGATTCCTTGCCCTCGTTCTCCAAATTCTATTGAGTTTTAGGGGGCTGTCCACGACGGTGTATGGCAATTGAGCACGACTGAAGCCCGTAACAAATGTTTGGAAATTGCCTTATTTGGCCTGTTTTAGATATTGACCGTCCTTTAGGCGTTGTATATAGTGCCGGTTCCTTATCGCCTTGTCTGTGTTGATTTCTATGTCGAATAAGCCGAGGCGTATATAGTGTATTTCATAGTAAATTTGGGTGCTTAACGGTTCTTGGAGACAATTTTATGAAGACAGTTAGTGTTAAGCCTGCTGATGTAAAAAAGCAGTGGACCATTGTAGATGCTACAGGCCAAACTTTGGGTCGTTTATCGACAGAAGTTGCCAGAATTTTAAGAGGGAAGCACAAAGCTAATTTCGCTCCTCATATCGATGGCGGCGATTTTGTAGTGGTTGTGAATGCTGAGAAAGTTAATATGAGTGGCCTTAAGCTCTCAAATAAATTTTATTTTCACCATACTGGTTGGATTGGCGGAATTAAAGCCATCTCAGCTCAAGATGTGATCGCATCTAACCCAGAGCGCGTTCTAACATCAGCCATCAAAGGTATGCTTCCGAAGTCTAAATTGGGACGCAAAATGAGTAATCATTTGAAAGTTTATTCTGGAACAGATCATCCTCATAAGGCGCAGAACCCTGTGCCTATGCCAACTCGCTAAGGAGAATTATAAATGGCAACTTCGAAATCAAAACCAATCCATGCAGTTGGCAAACGTAAGACAGCTATTGCACGTGTTTGGATGAAGCCTGGTAAAGGCGCAATTGTTGTAAATAAGAGAACTATCGACGAGTACTTTCTTCGTCCAACTTCAAAAATGATTGTCCGTCAGCCTCTTGAGCTTGCTGGAGTCACTGAAGGGTTTGATATAACTGTGAACGTTATCGGCGGTGGATTAACAGGCCAAGCCGGTGCTATCCGTCATGCTTTAAGTCGTGCGTTGGCAGCGATGAGTCCAGAGAATCGTAAGATTCTAAAGGATGAAGGTCTTGTTTCTCGTGATGCTCGTAAGAAAGAGCGTAAGAAATACGGTCTTAAATCTGCTCGAAGAAGATTCCAGTTCTCGAAACGTTAATATTTCCGGATTTCAGATTCAAAGCCCATTGCTGTCACAAGCAATGGGCTTTTTCTTTTAACCTAGATCAACACTGAAAAATTGTTGAGGGCCCAATATCTTAGGTAGGGCCATTGTTGTCCAAGCGCGCTTAAAGAGGCCCCTTGTATTTGTCTAAAGGATGAATCATGGGCTCTCGTTTTTGCCTTCGGATAGGACTCATGGCTTTTAGAAGTCTAAAGAGAAAGGGGCCTTTGCGAGGAGTATTCGCCTTTCTTATATCCCTTTCTTCCCTTTGATTCGTTTTATCAATCCACACCAGATCCATTGCGGCTGGCTTCCTAAAATTCATGACCTTCCACTGATCAGAGGTCATTTCCAGGACCTCTACTATTTCTAACCCTCGGGGACGCTTTTGAGGAGATTCAGTTGCACACGGTAGTTCTGGACTCAAGACCTCTTTGACGGGGAAACTTTTCGAAAGGTGGCTTGGGATATCTCCACAAACGATTAAAAGGTCTGGATTCAACCGAGCCAAAATGAATTCCAAAATCCAATTCAATGGATGGTTATCGGATTCATGTGTATCCAATTTTTCTTTGTGTGGATGATCGATTCGCATCAGGAATCTTTGAAAAGTCCCGGAGTCACATTCTAGTAAAACGAGCGACTGGAATTTCTGACCTTGATCAGATTCACTTTCTAAGATCCATTTCCCAATTTGGAAAATCCCACTTTTATCGTAGGCTCGTCGACTTGAGCGCTTGGGTTTAGCGTCGTAAAAGGAGAATCTATTCGATTTGCAAATCTGCAGGCATTCTCGTGCAAATTCCTTATGTTGATCCTCCCAGTAGTCCTCATGAACCCATTTGAAAGGCTTGCAAGAAATCGATGTTGCAGCTTTGCCTATGATTGATGCTATACTATCCATAGAAATAGCTTATCACATTTGTCGCATTTATATTCGAGAGAACCATCAGGGAGGACTTATGTTTGGTCATGATAAAACAAATTCAAATGGCAATTCTAAAAGGGGTGCACAGGCCAAGGATTTGGGAGTGACTATACTAACTTCTGGGTGTCATTTTACAGGAAAGCTTTACTGTAGAGGAGCAACGAGGATAGGTGGGACTATTGAAGGGCAGGTCATTGCAGAAGGACTTTTAGTCATTGAGGATGAGGCAGTCATTACTGGCGAAGTCGATGCTGAAGACATTGTGATTCATGGCAAAGTTGAAGGTAAAATCAATGCCCGAAACCGAATAGAATTTTGCTCGACTGCTGATGTGCACGCAGAAGTCTCAACACCAAGTTTGATTGTTCATGACGGCGCTCTATTCAATGGCCGAACCGTGATGACAAAGAAAGTAGCCGATCAGTCGAAGACTGACCAAAAATCAGGGCACAAGTTTCAATTGACTGGTGGAAAAAAAGCAGACCCTAAAACGCCAGATCAAAATTCAAAGAGTTTACCAGACATTAAGGCCGCTAGGTTGATGGATGATCACAACAATCACTATGAACCAGAGCCAGCTATTTAAATTATATCCAAGTAACTTGTGCGACCGAAATTATCGCCACTATGAAGCTAAAAAGTCGATTGCCTGTCGCTAAAGGGCTCAGTCCAATCCATGTAGATTGGGAGGATGGGCCTTTTAAAGGAACACGGGCACCTAGTGCGGTTATGGTGCTTCTGGTCGAATACGATCACTTGCGAGAGGCAGAAGTCGTATTAATTCGAAGGGCGACTAATTTAAGCAGCCATCGTGGTCAGATTGGTTTTCCTGGCGGAAGACGTGAAATTCAAGACCCCTCTCCCGTTGCGACCGCTCTCCGTGAAGCCCAAGAAGAGATCGGGCTTAACCCTAGAAAAGTAGAAATATTAGGTCAAATTCAAAATGTTGCATCCATCGATGGCTCATTTGTTAAACCAATTTTAGGACGGATTAATGCCGATGATTTAGTATTGAAGGCAAATCCGGATGAGGTTCAATCGATACACTTGATTCCCTGGACACAGTTGTCGTCTCAGAACTGTCGACAGTTTCAATTTAATATGTTTGGATGTTGGCGCAATAGCTTTCAATATGATTGTGGCTCAATCATGGTTTGGGGTTTATCTGCGCAGATGCTGCACCTTTTTGATTTTGGAGATTTGGCATGAATCGTCTTGTGAGGGGTGGATTGTTTATAGTTTTGGCTTTTTTATCTTCGTGTACTCAAGAGACCCAAAATAAGATTAATCGGTCTCTGCAAAATTGGACCGGAACTAATGGAGTCGTGGACGTTGTATCTGCCGAGGGAAAAGTCATCTATAGATGGATTAAAGTTGATAAACTTTCTACAGCTGAAGCAACTGGCGAGCGAGGAACTGCTAGGGCATATCGATTTGGGTATGGATATTTTGATTTGAACCAAAATTTTATTGCCGACGAAAATGAGAAAAAAGTCTATTTTGAGGTTGGTGACTACAATCACTACGTTTTTTATGAGAGCCCTTTTCCTTAGTCGAGTTGATTCTTTAAAGCCTTCATTTTAGCGCACATATTTAGCTCATCATGGGCCAATCATTATTGCGAAACCTGCTTGATAGCTTGATCTACAATTTTCATGTGAGCACGCCAAGGGAGGTCATGCCCCCCTGAGTTTATGTCTGTTTTAAATACTTTAAACTCCGATGTTCTCAACTGATCGCTAAATGAGTTTGCCTGATTTACCGGCGCAAATGTGTCGTCGATGGCATGGTATAGATAGATCGATTTTGGCAGTCCATGGTTATCCCAAGCAATAGATCTTGATTCCAAATAAGACTCGAGATCGTAGATACCACCGCCTAATATCAACCATTTGATTTTTTCAGAATTTGATTTTGCATAGAAAGACGCTGCAATTGTTCCTGTATCATAACCCCAACAACCTACAAGATTTTCAACTTTAGATTGCTTGACTGCAGCGTCGATGGCATTGAGCGAGTCGCGACCTGAAAGGTCATCGGGTCCAATTGACCCTACATAATTTGGGCGATTGATTCCGATCACCTGAAAGCCGTTCTTTAAAAAAACTTGTCCAATCCATCCCTTGCAAAACTCAGTAGGAGAAAAGCCAGCATCAAAACGGTGGAAAGCTATAACCGTTTGTACGGGTTGAGACGTTGAATCCGATTTTTTAGCTGCGGGACTACAAAGAATCCATTGTGCTAAAAAAGTTTTTGCAACTGGTAAAGATTTGCCACCTGGCTGGTAGTTTGCTTGACCTGTTCGACTTACAAAATCCGTAATTGAAATCTCAGAGGAATCTTCAGATTTGATTTGTATATTGGACCGATCATCTGTTTTTGCGGGAGTAGCACAATTCGTCAGTTGAAACATAGCCGATAAAGATAGAATTAATCGTTTAAAATGAACCATATGTCGGTACTCCAAAAAATAGTTGACTGGCTGGCCAATCGGAGATAGCCTTCTCCTTAAGACATCTTACACATTTTTATTCGTTGAGAGATACCAAATGGAGGGTACTATGAGGGTACTTTTGGGAACAGGGGTAGTTCTAGCCTTTTTATTGAACTCAGGACTCGCTTTGGCGGAGGATCGGGTTATTTATGGGACAGATGACCGAAAGGATTTGTTTGATCCTGCAAATGACGCTGCTCTCGTGACACTGGCGAAAAGTACCGCAATTCTTGTGAAAGATAGCGAGTTGATTAGAAATCCGTCATTTCCAAATGAAATTGGACTTTCAACAAGAACCCTTAAAGACGTATTGGGAGTTTGCTCGACTGAACGTTTTGCAAACCAGCCAAGTCCTGGTTTTTGTTCTGGATTTTTAGTTGGTGCGGATACCTTTGTGACAGCGGGGCACTGCATTAAAAGTGCGTCTGACTGTGCTGCAACCGCGATTGTGTTCGATTTTGGTTATGACGCGGAAGGCAAAAGCTTAGCGACCGTGTCTAAAAATAGTGTCTATAAATGTGCAAGTGTCGTAAGCAGAGAGCTTCAGTCGGGGCGCGGTCGTGACTATGCTGTTCTTAAGCTAGATCGTCCTGTTGAGGGGCGAGAACCTGTAGTCGTTCGTAAGAATGGGTCGGCATCCGAAAATGATTCCATTGCTGTTATCGGTCACCCTTCTGGATTACCAACTAAGATATCTGATAATGCAAAAGTCCGGTCGAATTCTGATAAATTGCCTTATTTGGTGGCCAATTTGGACACCTACCAAGGAAATTCTGGGTCCGCGGTATTCAATTCTTTGACTGGCGAGGTTGAGGGAATTTTAGTCCGAGGAGAAACTGATTTTGATTATGACTCTGCTGGATCTTGCAGAAAATCCAAAGTTTGTTTAGAGGACGGGTGTCGAGGAGAAGATGTGACTAAATCTTCTGTTTTTGCAAGCTTCCTTCCAACAGTAGACTGATACAGTTAATTCCTTCGAGTAAAAATGGAGCATACCGAATATAGGTGTGCTCTTTTTTTATGTTGATAGGCAGATATTGCTCGTTTGTTCGTCAAAAGTTTTTAACTTTATAGCTAGGTAATTTATTCCGGCCGCCGATAACGGCATCAATGGATTATGATATTAGTAAATCATTGTTCGTGATCGGCGTTGAAAACGCCATCATTTTAATAGAGTATGTGTTGGCATAAATCTTTTTGATTGAATCGCATAAAAAAATTTTGTTTTGATAGACGTTTGTTGTGTGGGTTTGAGTGTTTATAAAAATTGGTTAAAAGGAGTACGAAATGGCGGTTGAAGTAAAGATGCCTAATGTTGGTGAATCTGTTCAAGAAGGCGTGATTCATAAATGGCGCGTAAAGAGCGGAGACTTTGTCAATCGCGATGATGTATTGGTGGAATTAGAAACGGATAAAGCTACGGTCGAGGTTGTCGCCGAGAATTCAGGGGTAATTACAATCGTAAAAAAACAAGGTGAGACTGTCGCCGTCGGTGATGTCATGGCTTCATTAGATACCGATGCAAAAGGTTCGACGGCTGCGAAGGAGAGTACACCGGCTTCTTCAAAACCGAGTGAAAAAGCTGAAGTCAAGCTACCTCCGCCTCCAACATCATCATCAACGGCACCGGCTGCACAATCGGATCTGAGTCCTGCAGCTAGAAGAATTACGGAAGAGCTTGGCGTAAATCCTTCACAAATTGTAGGCACCGGGAAAGATGGTCGATTGACTAAAGGTGATGTAATTGCGCATGTGGAAAGTGGTTCGTCAAAACCTCAATCAGGTTCAAACCAAGCTAATGCTGCATCACAACCCTCTCCTGTAAAAGCTTCATTGGGATCGTCCGCGATATTAGGTGCGCGTAGCGAACGTCGAGAACCTATGTCAATGATTCGAAAGCGAACCGCTGAGAGGCTAGTAAAAGCTCAAGAGACAGCCGCAATTTTGACGACTTTCAATGAAATCGACATGACCAACGTCATGAAGCTGCGGAACGATTACAAAGATAAATTTAAAGAGAAATATGGAGTCGGCCTTGGATTTATGAGTTTCTTTATGAAGGCTGCAATTGAAGCGTTAAAGACATTTCCAGCTGTGAATGGTTGGATTGAAGGTAACGAAATTGTCTATCATGATTATTATGATATCGGAGTGGCGGTTTCCTCGAATCGAGGACTCGTCGTTCCAGTTGTTAGAAATGCTGAAAGACTTTCAGTAGCCGAGTTAGAAATGGCTGTTGGTGATTACGGTAAAAGAGCAAAAGACGGAAAACTTACTATTGATGAAATGACGGGTGGCACGTTTACCGTATCAAATGGTGGAGTTTTTGGCTCGTTGATGTCGACACCGATTCTCAATCCTCCTCAAAGTGCAATTTTGGGTATGCATAAAATTCAAGAACGGCCCGTTGTTGTAGGGGGTCAAATAGTTATTAGACCCATGATGTATGTCGCTCTGTCTTATGATCACCGGATCATCGATGGCCGAGAGTCAGTAGGCTTCTTGGTAAAAATTAAAGAATGTGTCGAAGATCCTTCGCGCATTTTAGTGGGAGTTTAAATATGGCAAATTTTGATGTGGTGTTTATTGGCGGAGGCCCAGCAGGCTATACAGGAGCGATTCGCGCTGGGCAACTGGGTCTAAATGTCGCTTGCATTGAATCGCGCGGCTCCCTAGGCGGAACATGCTTAAATGTGGGATGTATCCCGTCAAAGGCGCTCTTACAATCGAGCGAGAATTATCATCAGGTCAAGCATAAATTTTCTGAGCATGGAATTCAAATTGGTAAGCTTGAATTTGACGTCGCTCAAATGTTAAAGAGAAAAGATGGGATTGTGTCGGGATTAACGAAGGGAATTGAAGGTCTCCTTAAGAAAAATAAAGTGACCTACATCAAAGGTAAAGCCAGTTTCGTCAATCCAAACACTGTTAAAGTTGCATTGACTGATGGCGGGAGTGAGGAACATACAGCTAAGAACTTCGTTATCTCAACTGGCTCTTCACCGATCGAGTTAAGATCAATTGCTCCCTTTGATGGGAAGGACATTGTTAGTTCTACTGAAGCGCTGACGTTTGACAAAGTTCCTGAACATTTGGTTGTTGTTGGCGCAGGTGTCATTGGTCTTGAGATGGGTAGTGTTTGGATGCGCTTAGGAGCGAAAGTCACTGTCATCGAAGCACTTGATCGTGTTTTACCTCCCATGGATGGCGCAGTATCTGTCGAAATGAAAAAAATTCTTGAGAAGCAAGGAATGAATTTTCTGTTGGGTTGTAAATTACTAAAGGCTGAAAAATCTGGAAAGTCTTTAAAAGTAACATATGAACAGGAAGGAAAATCCAAAGATTTAAGTTGCGATAAAGTATTGGTTGCGGTTGGGCGTCGGGCCTATACAGATGGATTGGGTTTAGAAAATGTTGGAATCGCTACGCGCAAAGATGGAAAAATTGATGTTAATCACCACTATCAAACATCCGTTGCTCATATCCGTGCGGTAGGGGACGTTATAGATGGTCCAATGCTTGCTCATAAAGCTGATGAAGAAGGCGTGGCTGTTGCGGAATTGATTGCTGGAAAGCCTGGGCACGTGAATTATCAGGCGATTCCCAATGTTGTATATACATGGCCGGAGGTGGCGTCTGTCGGCTCTACAGAAGAAGAGCTAAAGGCCAAAGGAGTGGACTATAAAGTGGGCAAAATCCCATTTATGGCAAATGGACGTGCTCGATGTTTTGGCGAAACCGATGGATTCGTAAAGATTATAGCGGACGCAAAATCCGACAAAATTATCGGTGCGCATATTATTGGTCCAAATGCTTCTGAGCTGATTGCAGAACTTGTGATTGGAGTCGAATTTTCAGCATCTGCAGAAGATATTGGTCGCAGCAGCCATGCCCATCCGACACTTGCGGAAGTTATGAAAGAGGCGGCATTGGCAGTAGACAAACGAGCTCTTAATTTTTGAGTTTGAAAGGAAGATTTACTCATGGCATCTACGTCAACTCGTTTCTCGTTCGCAACGGCAACTAATGTTTCCTACTTAGAGGAAATGTACGAGAAATTTAAGCGAGACCCAAATTCTGTCGATGAATCTTGGCAAAAGTTTTTTGATGGCTATGAATTTGCAATTACTAATGGAGCTGGAAGCGACGTTGCTTCAACCGGTGATCAAGAAGCTGCGATGGTGGAAGCCTATATAAATGCTTACCGAGTTTTGGGGCATCTAAGCGCACATTTAAATCCTCTAGCGCCTAAGCCCGAAATTAAAAGTGAGATGCGCCCTGAAAACCATGGTTTAAAGAACGTGAATCAAACGAGAAAGTTTTTGGCGGCAAATTTGCCTGGAAACACTCAACGCACTTTTTCTGAGATCAATACTCTTCTGCAAGAGACATACTGCGGCAGTATTGGGGCCGAGTTTCGCGATAACGATGATATCGATTTTGTGAAATGGATTCAGGAGAAAATGGAGTCATGTAGAAACAAACCAGCATTTCCTAAAGAAAAGAAAATTCAAATATTAGATGCTTTGGTAAAAGCGGAAGGTTTTGAATCTTTTCTACAAGCGCGCTATTTGGGGCAAAAGAGATTCTCACTCGAAGGAGCAGAGTCTTTTATGGCTGTTCTTGAAGCCGTGGCAGAGGCTTCCGCTGCGACAGGTGTCGAAGAAATTGCTATCGGCATGGCTCACCGTGGTCGACTTGGGACCCTTTGCAATTTTATGGGTAAAAGTTACGAGCAAATGTTCAAGAAATTTGATGGATCAGAATATAATCCATTTCAAATTGATGGTGATGTAAAATATCATTTGGGTTTTGCAAGTGAGAAGAAATTTGGATCGAAAAATCTTAGATTGTATCTTTCTCCAAATCCTAGTCACTTAGAGATTGTGAATCCGGTTGTTGAAGGTTTGGTTCGAGCAAGGCAGCGAGTTCTAAATGACATAGAACGTAAAAAAGTCTTGCCCCTATTGGTTCACGGTGACGCAGCTTTTATTGGGATCCTATCGACAGCCGCAGCTGTACTTACGCTTCGGGAATTGCCAAGTTGTTGAAAGCACCTGTGCTGCACGTCAATGCCGATGACCCTGAAGCGGTTGTTTGGTGTGCGATGCTTGCCGCTGAATATCGTCAAAGATGGGGAAAAGATTTTGTTATCGATTTGATTGGCTATCGCAGATACGGGCACAATGAGACGGATGAACCAAGTTTCACTCAACCTCAAATGTATAAGATTATAGGAAGCCATCAAACCGTGCTTACAAAGTATGGTGATCGAATGGTCAAGGAAGGGGTTTTGTCGGTTGAAGATTTGAAGAAGAGGCAGGCGGATTTTAGGTCTGAGCTGCAAGCATCATATGATTTAGTGAAATCTGGGGTTAAATCTAGCCCTAAATTTGAATCGATTTATCCGAAGCCTTTTGATCAAATCTTTCATCCAAAAAATGGCACAGAGGCAGATATGTTGACACCTGTGAAAACGGGAGTGTCTCTGAAAACGTTGACTGAAGTTGGTAGAAAGTTTCTATCGGTTCCAGCAGGTTTTCAGCCGCATCAAAAAGTGCAAAGGCTTATTGAGCAGAGACTAAAGATGCTAGAAAATTCAGGCGGCGGAGTTGATTGGCCGATGGCAGAACTTTTGGCATTTGGAACTCTAGGAAACGAAGGTAAGCACGTAAGGCTTTCTGGGCAGGATTGCCAAAGAGGAACATTTTCTAGTCGCCATGCTGTGATTCGTGACTTTGAAACAGGGAAACCTCTGGAGCTGTTAAATCAAATTTCAAAAACCCAAGCGCCAGTCGAGATATTAAATAGTCCGTTGTCGGAGTTAGGGGTGATGGGTTTTGAGTACGGCTACACTATTGCTGATTCAGAGAGTTTAGTTTTATGGGAAGGGCAGTTTGGAGATTTTGTGAATGGAGCCCAAATAGTCATCGATCAATTTATCGTAGCGAGTGAAGCAAAATGGAATCAAACAAGTGGTCTTGTTCTGCTATTGCCTCACGGTTATGAAGGAATGGGTCCAGAACATTCATCTGCAAGACCAGAGAGATTTCTACAGTTGTGTGGAAATGACAATATTCAAGTGGCATATCCGTCAACAGCGGCGCAATATTTTCATATTTTGCGAAGGCAGTTGCATCGTGATTTTAGGAAGCCTTTGGTTATTATGTCGCCAAAATCATTGCTACGTCATCCGAAAGTTGTCAGCCAATTGGAGGAATTCGAAACCGGAAAATTTGTCGAGGTCTTAGACGACAGTCGTTTATCAGATCCGAAATCAGTTAAGAGAATTGTGTTCTGCACTGGAAAAATATTTTATGAATTGACTGAGACCGCGAAGGATTCTGCTGATGTTGCGTTCGTGCGGATTGAGCAACTTTATCCTTTCCCTAAAAAGGCAATTACAGATATTTTGTCTCGCTATAAAAATGCAAAAGATTTGGTTTGGTGTCAGGAAGAACCACAAAATATGGGTGCTTGGACTTTTGTTCGCCCTCGTTTAGAGGATATTTTAGGTGACAAAAATCATGTAAAATATGTGGGAAGGCGTGACAGCGGCACCACGGCTGAAGGTGTAACCAAGGCACACGTTGCAGAACAGCAGCGCATTGTGAATGAGTCAATTGGTATCTCATCCGGCAGCGCTGGCGAAAAAGAAAAATCATCAAAGGGAACAGCGAAGAAATAAGATTATGCTAAAGTCATTTGGTTTTGTTTGGTTATTGGTCATTGGTCTTCTATTTGGTGAAAGCTGTGTCACGAATAGTGAAGGGCGACGCTCATACAACGTTGTCCCCGATGCGCAAATGAATACTATGGGCGACGAAGCTTATGCCGAAATTCTCAAAACATCGAAAGATCAAGGCAAACTTTTGCCTCGAACCTCGGTGAAACATGAAGTAGTTGAGCGTTTAGGTCGTCGCATTGCCGCAGCGAGTGGAGTTGATTTTAAATGGGAATTCGCTGTCATAGAAGAGCCTAAAACGGTCAATGCCTTTTGCCTTCCCGGAGGAAAAATTGCAGTTTATACCGGGATTTTTCCGGTAGCTGAAGATGAAGCCTCATTGGCGGCTGTTATGGGTCATGAAGTGGCCCATGCAACTCTGAAACATGGAGCTGAACGTATGTCGCAGCAATTAGCTATTGCTGGATTGGCTGCGTTGGCAGATATGTCTATGAAGGACTCTCAGTATCGAAATATTGCTATGAGTGTCTTTGGTGTTGGAGCTCAGTTTGGGGTCGTTCTTCCTTTTGGTCGAAGTCATGAAACTGAAGCCGATCGGTTGGGGTTAAGGTATGCGGCGAAGGCTGGATATGACCCATCAGCGGCCATTGGCCTTTGGGGACGAATGGGTGGCAGTGGCAAAAATCCTCCAGAGTTTATGTCGACACATCCCGATCCACTTAATCGCCAAAAGAGACTGGCTGAGTTGCAGTCAGAGGTGTTGCCTCTTTACTCTTCAAGTGAGAAGCAGGCTTCTCGCAAACTACCTTAGATTTTGACGTAACGCCAAAATCAAGCGCCTAGGTCTTTTGTGCACCACTGCTCCGACTCAGATTGTCTATCGAATAGCAGCAAATCTCCTTTCTAGGCAAAAATTGTACATTTTCAGTCGGAACGTTATCCAATATAATTTTAGTAGTGAGTAACGACTCAAATCATTTGGGAGGTTCAATCGTGACAATTCAATGGCGAAATCTTTTGAAAGCCATATTGCTTTTGGGAGTTATGAATACAGTTACCGCTTGTAAAGATGGTGCTAAGGAAAGCTCTTCTGCTCAAGGCCCAAAGGATCCCGCTTGCTCTAGTAAAACTGCGGCTCAATGTTCAAAGAGTGCTGACTGCACAACTAGTGGAACTGAATGTATCGTGAGCTCGACTTTTTGTAAAAAATTTGCAGCAAAGGACGAATGTGCAAAAATGACCTCCTGCAGTTGGGATGAGACGTTAGAGTCTTGTGATGCGCCAAAGTCGTCTGGGACAGGCGGAACTGGTGGTTCAGGCTCAGATTCCACCGCAACTTGCGAGTCCATTACAAGTTCTGCTGAGTGCGGGACTAACTTTAGTTGTGAATGGAATGCTGGATTAAACCGATGTTTGAGCAAATCAACAACAGATTCAAACTCTACTTCAACCTCTTGTGGTCAAATTTTCAATCAAACGTCATGTGCAGCTAAAACTGGTTGTCAGTGGAATGGAACGACTTGCGTTGCTTCGACGACTTATAGTTCTTGCGGTAGCTACACTCAGACACAGTGCGTTGCGCCTTTGTGTTCTTGGACGGGAACACAATGTATTGAGGCAAACACCAATGGAACTGGAACAAACGCATCTTGTACTGGCAAAGAACTATTGATGTGCTTGTTTGCAAAAGGTTGTACCTGGAAATTCCCAATGGGTCCTTGCCAGGCCAAATAGATTCGAATCGCGTAACACATTTAGATTAAATTGAAACCCCAGTGGTTTGAATTCGAAAATTCAAATCACGGTAATTTGATCTCAATATGTTCAATATCATTTGATTTGTTTGGTGCGACAGCAATCGTTGTACTTGTGAGCTGATAGCCTTTATCATTCTTGTGGACGATGGCAACTTTAGCGGGATCAGATGTTAGATTAACCGACAATATTGAGCTTGTCTGCTCAACGATGGTTGTCAATGTTTTAGTTGTCAAACTGAAATACTGAATGCTTTTTTGATCATCTTCAGAAATTTTCTTGTCATTGTTTGTCTCTTTATTAATTGTTTCAAAGATGATCCCGATGACTTTTTGCTTTCCCAATTCGCTTTGTATGGAATCAAGCATGAAATGCCAACGTTGAATCAGTCTTTGATCCGAGTTCCAAATCCAATGCTGTTGATTTGATGATTGATCCAAGATGAGAATATTGGCGTAATGAGTTTTCTCCATTTTTGAACCACTACTATGTAATGGATAGTCTCCGTCGTTGTCAGAAGATAGACTGAGTGGAATCATGGCATAATTTGTACCCATGATTGATTCAGGTCGACTGAGTTTCTTGATTTTTGGAGCGCTTGCAATTGGCTGAGATTCAACGCTCAATGACGGGCTTGTGTGTCGTGTCTTTGGGAGGAAGTTAAGTAATAGAAATGCTCCAGCTAGTACGACGCCGACCATGGTAAACAGGATTAGGTATCCATTGATGCGCCAAACTCTGAGGTCGTTTTTTGAAAAGTTGTGTTCGGTTTGCATTTTTGTCTCCTTACAAGTTGGGATTTTATGAGTGGTAAAGATATGAGCAATGAGGCCACCCAATGGCATTAATGTTTGCTGTATGTAGCATTCGCTGAGAGACTGATTCGTTATTTCTTGCACCTTTGACAAATTATAGATTGAGTTACAACTTTGAGTTATCTAGCGTCACCCCAATCTGAGTTCTCCGAAAGAGACCCGTAAAAGATATCCCAAAGAAGTACCGTGGTGGTTCCGATCTCGTTCATTGGCGTTCCGTTTGATAGCTCAAGTGCTTCCTTGTAAGAGTGGGCCTTAATGATTGTAAGGCCCCCACCGGTGTCAGATTCAGAACCTGGTCCAAAGGCTCCGCCACCACAGGCAACGAGGTTTCCATTGCTGCGAAGCTTTTTTAACCATTGCATGAGCCTGGGAATTCTTTCTTGAAACTGCTCGTTTGCACGTTCACCTGATTCATTTGCCTTCCAAAGGCATGCAAAAAAAATCTGGCGTTGACCTTCTATTTTTTCAAAACTGTTTTCGTGATTTTGTGTCGAGGACATATAACTGGACCTTTTGTCTAACTTTGTCTCTCCATTGAGGTGAGAGGCGCATTTTGAGAATCTAATTTGAGGCAAATTCGATGGTCCATTCAATTCCATATTTGTCTCGAAACATGCCAAAATAAGAGCCCCAAGGACTGTCGGATATAGGCATTTCAACATTTCCGTCTTTCGACAATCCACTAAACAACTTGTCGGCCTCTTTGCGACTTTCAACACTTACTGAAATCTTGGACCTATTTTCATTTTCATTGACTCGACCCATAATTTCGGGGACGTCATTTGCCATCAAAACATTTTTACCTATTGGCAAGGCAATATGCATGATCTTGTTTTTCTCTTTATCGGACACCTTGAAATCCGAACTTTCCAAGTCTTTAAACCGAATAACTTTTGAAAACTCTCCGCCAAACACTGAGCGATAGAACTCAAAGGCATCTTCTGCGTTTCCATTAAAGTTAATGTAGGGATTGATGGTTGGCATAAATTCTTCCTCATTTAAACCTGTACAAGTCCTATCAAAATATCTTGGGACATAGAGTAGTCTACAACATAAAGGTTGATTGATGCTATCGAGTCGCTCTTTCTAAGCAAGATGTTTATTTTTGGGTCGCATAAACATTCCTATCCATCCAGGTTTGCAATGGTGCAATAATCGGCAATATGGAACATTTCCAAAACACTTCTAAATATTATAAACTAGTATCAGCAAAACTAGATTTCATTGTAGGTGTCTAGTCCCAATTGTTGAGGACGTTCTTAAAAAGTTTGTAGAGGCCAAACCCTCATAGGACTCTCATTTTTATCCAGTAGAGTCTGTCTCAGAAACTCTATTTGAACGAAGATTAGTGATCATCGCGTTTATCTTCTCTCAGTAAGTTTTTTTTTGGAGGGATCTTTTGGTTTATGGAGAGTCAGAAATAAAAAAATCTTAGTATAAGAAAGGCCATAAAAATTGAAATTTACAAAAGAAATGACGACGATGTTCAACAAGGGTTTAAGGGCGAACCAGCCCGACTATCAATTCTTTCCTAACGAATCTAGTTCTGGCCTTTATTTATTTTGGGCTATTTTGTGTAGTCCATTTTTGATTGTTGGCCCGATAGCGTGGATAGGATTCGAGCTGAATCAGTATTTGACCGAAAATGAATCGTGGCATCGTAGATTCGAGCAGGTTTTGGCGGCTCCTTCAGATAGGCCATCTTTGTTTCTTTTTGGATTGCTTCTGGCAATTTTGTTTATTGTTGG
>JAPLFV010000241.1 GCA_026390495.1 Pseudomonadota bacterium
AATTTGATCCGTCAGCTGGCTGATTGCCACTGGTAGAATTGGAATTATTTGTTCCAGCAATTTGCCCGAGCGTTCCACCACGTTTCGCTGATCCAAGATTTGCTTCCCAGGTAGGAGCAACAAAGCCATTTTTATAGGTCAATTTTCCTTCCCAACCGTTAAATAGGAACGTCGTATTAGCAGAGGAGTAATAGTTAGAGCCTTCGTTTAGAATTGCGCCGCCAACTGTGACAACTTTTTTAAGAACGCGAGGATGGTTTTTAACTTTGTCGTTAGGGCTATTGGATTCGTCAACTGGTTTGCCAGTGAACGTCTTAGATTGCGAAACCATACGGCAAGAATCCATTTGCTCAGTTGTGGAGTTGGTTCGTACGATGTTGCAAGGTGAGCCGTTCTTTGCAGTAAGTGAAACGTTCGAAAGTATGCTGACCACTTGGTTCACTTCGTATTCAGTGCCATTTTTAACTTTAAATGTTTTGCGAGCATCAACTGTCATGTCCCAGCCAAACTTACGCGACAAAACATCTTCCGATTTGCAGTAATTAAAGATGTCTGAAGGTAGATCCTTCAAAAACTCTGCCGACAACTTAGCAATCTGACCGCTCGCGCATCCAAATGTAACGTTGGCTTTAAATGTGTTTTTGATCTCGCCGACCAAATCATCAGGCTTTTCATCGCGATCACACTCCTTGATAAAATCAAAATCCATTGCAAACGAAACTGTATCTACAGTTTTTTGCAACCCGACAAGGCCAATTTTTGTGTTAACGCATTTAACGAAATCGGCTGAAACATTGACATCACGCGAGAGTTTTGAGGCCGAGTTTGCAAGTGACGCCGCAACGGTTGATTTGTCTGTAGAAAAGAAATTCAGATTTCTTGCAATTGTTGCTTCGCCGCCATTGATAAACGCAGATACTTCATCACCTGATACATCTGTATGCTCAAGTCCAACTAATCCAGTAGCGTCTTTGTCGCTTGACCCAGAGTCAGGGCTTCGAGTGGAATCAGCATCTGACTGAAGAAAACTGCAACTTGTCAATGATGTGCAAATGGCCAATGAAAGAAACAGTGATTTTGGATTTATTTGAAAAATCGCCATAGGTAAGAACTCCCTGATGTAATTGACATGAACTTATTAAAAGTGGATGTGTGTTTGTAGTGCACATCCTGTGTTTTCTCAATAAAAAAATGCGCAGTTTTGCCTTGCCTAAAGGACTGATTTTGTGGCTTTCTAGCGTGCACTGGTTTGTGCACGGATTTAGGGAACCTAAATCATTGCTGTTGAGTGACAAATAATTGGAGGATCTATGCAGGTTTCGAGTCGATTTATGAACTGGGCTTTTGTTCTTTGTTTGAGTGGTGCGGGTGTTGCATTGGCTACTGAAACTCGTTTAGGCGTTTTACGATATAATGGTGGCGTATCGGATGAAACCTTAGTTTTTCGATATCCTGGAATGATTAGCAAATATAAAATTGCTTTGATTGAATTAGGTACATCAAGTGATACGCAAGCCTACGGTGCAGCGTTTGCGGATGCTGGTGGATTTAGTATCGGAGCTGCCCTGAGTCGCACTGACTGGATGTTTACGTCTGGTATGATCACTCATAATGTGAATGGCAGTCGTAGCTCAGCTCTTTCGCTTTTTGATGCATATGAAACAGCTATGATGAGTGGAGCAACACCAGCTCTATATGCGCCTACAAGGCCCATTGAGTTTCTGGCAGGTTTCAATATAGGCGCGGGAACTTTGGGGCTTCGTCTTTCGATTGCTGACTATAAGAACAAGACGTCAACCAATGTAAATAATGTATCCACAAGTAATGATTATACAGCTCAACAAGCGGAGTTAGCTATTGGTTTCCATACTGATGCAGCTGGTTCGATGGATTTGGCGTTAACCATGTCACCTACTGCAAATCAAAAACGTGGCGAAACTGCAAATGGTACTGATAGCTCTACAAGCGTCAAGGGTTCTTCGACTGCAATTGATGGCCGTTGGTTGTCGTCTGAAAATGAAAGTAGTCCCTATGTAAAGGCGAAACTAGCAACTAGATCTATGAAAGCCACTGGACGTTCAGGAGGAAGAGATTTCTCGTCTAAATTTTCAGATCAGGTCACTTCCGTAGAAGGTGGATATGTGGGTTTAGCGTCTGCCAATAATGCAAAACTATTTGTTGGCGCAGAATTGATGCTAACCTCAAGTAAAGGACCTTCAATTACTGGAACAGGAGCTACGGCAGTTCCTAGTTACACAGCAAACGACGAGTCTGTGAAGATCGACGCAAACGTTGTTAGTGGTACATTGTCCGGTGAAGTTGATGCAGCCTGGGGCTTTGGTCTGATGGCTGGTATGCACTATGTAATGCTCGGTGATATCGTAACAAAAGACAACACAACGAACCAAAACATCAAGAAGTCAATTTCATTTCCTGAAACCTCCGACTCAACTCTTTGGTCTTTAGGGCTTAATTATAAGGCGGGAGCACTCAGACTTGACGCAGAGTATAAGAAAGAATACCTCCACAAAGGACCACACTTTCTTGCAGGAAACACGACAGCTCCATTGCTAACTAAGATATCGGCAAGCTACGCGTTTTGATGACCTCTGAATTTCGATTGGCTTGATTTTTCTATCTTTGAATCGCGTCATCATAAGTGGCGCGATTTTTGTTATTGGCCAGTATCAAAATCAATATTGAAGTATTGATAACCTCCATAGGTCCTGAGAATAAGTAGCATCTGTGAGTTTTTCGCCGTGTCGTTAGGTGACTTTAAAATGGTATTCGTGCGAGCCGTTTTAAATCCACCGTTATGGGTGTAATTGGGTCGAAAGTAGTCCTTTTTTTCGTCAACGCGAATTGAAGCAGACTTAAACAACCGGTCCAATAGTTTTAGAGATGGATTTCCGCTGTAGACGTCTTTTACTAAAATATATGAAATGTCCTTGATGCGGGTACGGTCGCAGGTCAATGACGCCGGAGTTCCAGACCATTTCATGGGAACATTGCACTGCAAGTTAAAGCTAAGTCCAAAGGACTTTTGACAGGGAATCGTAGCGATAAATTTTGCGAAATCTAGCTTAAAATTTGGAATGTTTTTTGAACCAGTGATTCTCTCTACGCGTCGATTTGGCCCTCGAATGAGGTTCATGACATCTATTTGATCGCCTTCTTCTATCGGCTCATAAATTGAGTACCCTATTTCATCATGATCTTGAATCGGGTTGCTGATCATTTCTGAAATCACAACTTTCATGGTTCTCAGTGGAGAGTAAAACATTTTAGATTCGCCTATTTGTCCTTCAAGTGGACCGCCTGTAAATTGTTCACCCATGATAGAAAATCCGTGAAGGAGAATCCTGCAGTTCCTATCGGACCTGTAAAGCTTTAAGTCTGCAATGTTTGATAGGACCGCTTTGTATCCTGAGGAGCAGTCCTTTACTTCAATATTCATGGATTTAACTGTTGAAATGTTGGCAAGTCCATCATCTGAGTCCAGTCCGTCATTTAAGGTAAATGAATTTGCATTGATTGTAATGCTTTCAAACTCACGTCTCTGACTAGGTTGTGGCATGCCACATGAAAACGTAAAACAAAGCCCTCCAATAAGGAGGGCTAACAGCCTTTTTTTTGATCTTCTTGCTTTCATTATTGTTGGAATATTGGAGTTACGTCAACGTTCCAATATTTATAAGAAGTGCCTTGAGTTTCAAGTACCATAATCATGTTTGGATTCTCGTGAAGTTTATCAGGACCAAACATAAGTTTGCTTTCGAATCCACCAAATGGCATTTCGGCATCAGATCCTGCAGCAATGACCTCTCCAATATCGATAGATTGAGTACTGGATGACATGATTTCTGCGGCGTCTTGAATGGCGAGTGTTCCATTGAAGGTATCAGCTACAAGTTTGTATTTAAGAGCACTTAAAGGCACGCCCTTACAGGTTGCAGATGAATCGGTTCCCACCAAAGCTTCAGAACATTGAAACTTGAATGAGAAAACACCTGCGCCATTTGCGGTCATATCAACATATGCAAATTTTGAAATATCAAATGCTGGTGCTTCAACACCATTGACCGAGACGGAGTAGTCATTTTGAATACAGTCTCCTGTACAGTCTTGGTCAGGTCCGGCTTCGATAGTCGAGAATGCATAATCAACTCCGTGGGAGGGAGTTGTTGATGGAATTTTTGAGTCCAATTGGTTTAAAACCTGAACATAAATTTTGCTTCCCGATCCATTTGCATCTTCAAATGTAGCTTTATCGCCAGCAATGTAAGTATCAAAGGGATCATTTGCGCTTGGAACATAGCTGACGGTGTCAATCGTGAGCCCAGTGAGCTTAGCAAGGCAATTTTCATCGAATTTATAAACAACGATACTTGGGGATGTTTCCGTAACTTGGCTTGAGTAACCAGATGCACAACCCTCAACGGTCATAGTGAATGCGGACGCACCGAGCAATCCAAATTTAATCTGAGACATATTGACGTTGTAGCTCACTGTCCCACTTTGAGGGTCACTGACTGGTGAAGATTTTTTTGAGCAAGATGCAGAGCCAAGGATCAGAGTCGCGAATGATAAAGATGCAATTGTATTTCTCATGGGACGAAATTCCTCCGTTAAATTTTTGATACCTAGTCATCGGAGTAATCTCTGATCACTTGAACAGCTTAAACCATGGTTGAGTCCGCGTTAATCCCTATTGGAATTTGATAAAATTTCAATTCTGGAGGGTTTACTGTGGGAAGGTGATAGAATGCCGAGCTCATCCGGAGAAAAGACTAAAAGACTGAATTGTGTATTGGCCAACTTTGATTTGGTCAAAAAGAAAAAAATTCGCAAAAACCTAAGATTGCAGTTTAACGATCGTGACCCCATCTCCGCCTTCATTTTGCAATCCAGGCCTAAATGAGACATCGTAGGGGCAACTTGATTTTAACATCATTCGAATGGATGTTTTTAGTCTGTCACCGCCATTGCCATGAATAAGTACAACCGCATATTCACCTCGAAGCAAGCATTTATCGATGAATTGAAGAGCCTTTGACGTGGCTGAGTCAGAATCCATTCCCCGCAAATCAATTGTGTTTGTTGCAGTTTGGGGAACCATTTCAGGGCTGGAAGGTGCACCATTTTGCGGGCTGAATGGAGTGCCAACGGCGTGATTTACCTTAGTAGAGGAGATTCGTTTCTTGTGAGAGCTGTCACTTGTTGTCGATTGATGATTACCGCTTGGGCCCCTGGTAATACGAAGATCCTGCAAACTAACTCTTAGTTTTACAATTCCAACTTGAACTTCAATTGATTCATTGGGCTGAGTCGGAACTTTAACAATTTGCCCTTCTCGTCGGACAGGCAATACATAGACATCAAGCTTTTCTTTGAGTTCATTGAATACGGCGGCACGCCCTGGCAAATCTGTGTTTAGACCTGCCTCACTTAGTTGGCTGATGGTCTTATCAAATTCAGTCAATTTTGATTCCGTCTTTTTTCGTTCGGTTATTGCCTGCTCGACGTCGACGTGACCATGCCGAACTTCTTTTACAACTTTTTTAAGTGCTTCGGCGGCTTCTTGAAATTCAGACTTAAGTGCTCCAACTTGATCTTCCAGCTTTGCAGCAACATGTCTTGATGCATTCAAGCGTTGTTCTTCAAGAAGTTTGCACTCTTGTTCCCATCGGAATTTAGATTGTTGTGCGGCAATTAGCTGTTCTTCAAGTTGCTTTTTTTCCGTTTCAAGGGTCGTTCTCATGCGATTGAGCTGGATGACTGCTTCATCTAAATCCGACATTTTAAGACCTCGAATCGTCCGAGCTCTCTCAATCAACGCACGATCTAGACCCATCTGCTCTGCGACCTCAAGTCCATAGCTTTGACCTGGAACATCCAGAATGAGTCTATAGGTGGGCCTGTAAGTTGCCTCCGCATATTCCATTGAAGCATTTCGATACCGATGATCACTTATGGCTAAGCTCTTCAAAGCATCAAAGTGCGTAGTAGCAATCGTCGTGACTTTTTTCTCGGCCAGGTTTTCAAGGATAGCCCTGGCAATGGCCGCCCCTGTATTTGGCTCAGTTCCGGTTGCTAGCTCGTCTAGAAGAACTAAATCAACTGACGTTGCATTCTCAAGAATGGGTTTAAGACCGAATATATGTCCAGAAAAAGTAGAAAGGTTGGCAGTGATATTTTGAGAATCACCCATTTCGACGTAGACATTCTTAAAAATAGACATACTCGAAGATTCGTCAGCAGGTATTAATAATCCAGATTTAAGCATTAACTGGAGCAGACCTACAGTTTTTAATACAACTGTTTTACCACCTGCATTTGGACCAGACACCACTAGAATCGATTGATTTTGATCAAGTGAAATGGTGTTTGGTTCGGCAGATTTGCCTGACGGGGTAACTATCAATGGATGCCTCGCAAACAAAAGATTGACGGATGGGTCTACTGCTATCTTAATTTTGCCTGCATCCATTTCTTGAGCCAATGCGGCCTCGGCGGTAAGTCGATCAAGCTCAATAAGCGTCGAATAATTTAGCTTAAGCGCATCCAATTCAGTAGCAACGCCTGCGCTCAAATCGCGAAAGATTCTGACTATTTCAAGCTTTTCAGCAACATCTAACTCTTGCATCATCTCGTTGAGAGGTACGATGGAAATCGGCTCAATAAGCAGGGTTTGACCAGAATTGGAGGTGTCGACGATAGTTCCTTTAACGCGCCCTCTTCCATCAAGCCTCATAGGAATAACGTATTTGTCATTTCTAACCGTAAAAAAATTGTCTTGCAGGTAATCAGAAACCGGTGGCTCAAGCATCAGTTTTTGTAGATTCTCCTCTATACGTTTACGTAGGGAGGCCTTTTGCTTCCTGATTGTTTGAAGCTCCTCAGATGCAGAATCCAATAGCTTACCATCGGGTCCTACTGACTTTTCGATGCTGGTGTAAAGGCTGGTGCATGACTGTAATCGCCCACGTATGGACTGCAACCAAATGGAGCGATTGGAAAAATTTTGTAAGAATCCAGAAACTTTTTTAGCTGACAATAGCAATTCGTAGCACAGACGGAGTTCATCACCCTCAAAGATCATTCCTTTCTCTGCGCCTTTGAAAATGCCATACATTTTTCGCACGTTTCCGATGGGAGCCTTGTATCCAGAACGTATTAGGTCCCTGAGTGGAATGATTCGATCCCATCGTTCTAGAATATTGGAAATGTTGAGGCCCGGGTCCTGAAATGGAGATAGGGACTCACAATCTTCTTGACCTTCCTCTGACTGTGCATGAGATGCCAATTTTGAAACGAGTAGCGGCCATTCTAGTTTTGAAAGAATTCTTTCTTGATATTTTGAGTTATATGTCATTTTTTAGCGTTTTCTTTGTAAGGGGATGGCGAGTCACTAGAGTCTTTTTGTTTCCGTTTGGTTAAATAAGTTTGCCTCTCTTAGGGCTTATTTTTCAAATGATTGTTGTATAAAAAGGTGTACATTGTGGTTGTACTTCTCGCAACATGAAGCTATTGATCTGAGAAGGAAATGCCGCCTATTTTTTTGGCTTTCCAAGTTTTTTGCAACTGAATGAACGTTTCGACTGTTTAAAACCTTTTTGAAAGGGGCTCCCATGAAATCAGATATTAAACATTTATCTAATTTGTCATTTTCCGCCACTGTTCGGGATCACCAGTTTTTTATGGACGCCCAAGCGTCTGCAGGTGGCGATAATAAGGGGCCATCCCCCAAAGAGCTTCTACTTTCAGGAATTATTGGGTGTGCTGGAATGGATGTTGTTTCAATTTTGAAGAAGCATAAAATGGTTGCGGATGAGCTTTTGATAAGTGCCGAAGCAAATCCAAGGAAAGAGCACCCAAAGATTTTTGAAAAAGTAGAGATTCAGTTCAAGGTTCGTGGAAATGTCGGTAAGAATGAGCTAAACGAGGCCGTGAAGCTTTCATTAACTAAATACTGTGGTGTGACGGCCATGATCACTAAAACAGTTCCAGTGCACTATAAAGTCCTTTTGAATGATGTTGAAATCGACAGTGGAATCGCAAAGTTTGATTGATTCATTTCAGGCATGTTTAAGCGACAAGTACCATACCGTAAATTTTTGGTAGCTTGGACGTCTCATCGACAATTAAAAAGGGTTGGCTTCATGAGAGCCAACCCTTTTTTATGAACCGTAGTTAGAGATCTTTATGGTTTCGTTTACATTCCTAATGCTTGAAGCAGCCATTCATGGGCCGATTGGAAGAACGGCACAAAGACCAAGCTTAGAATTGCCATCAGTTTCATCAAAATATTTAGAGATGGACCAGATGTGTCTTTGAATGGATCGCCGACAGTATCACCAACGACTGCCGCTTTGTGCTTCTCTGTTCCTTTACCTTCAGTTTTTTCAATATACTTTTTGGCATTGTCCCAACCACCGCCTGAGTTTGAGGTAGATAGCGCCATGACGACACCTGAAATAAGACTGCCGGCCAAAAGACCCGCAAGAGCCTCAACTCCAAAAATAACTCCCACAACCATTGGAGCAAACAAAACCAAAATAGCTGGTGCAATCATTTCTTGAAGAGCCGATTTGGTAGAAATAGCAACACAGCGCCTGTAGTCGGCTTTTGCTTTTCCTTCTAACAGACCTGGAATCTCTCGAAACTGGCGACGAACCTCGACAATCATTCCCTCAGCAGCGCGACCTACAGCCAACATGGTTTGAGCTGTGAATAAGAATGGAAGAACTCCACCAACGAAGAGACCTGCAAAAACCATTGGAGATAGCATGTTTAGTGATTCAAAATGAGCTCGCGTTAGAAAGGCAGCGAACAAGGCCAGAGCAGTTAGAACTGCAGAGCCGATAGCAAAACCTTTGCCAATTGCTGCGGTGGTATTGCCGGCGGCATCGAGTAGGTCGGTCCGCTCACGAACTTGTTTTGGCAATTCTGCCATTTCTGCGATTCCACCTGCATTGTCAGATACAGGGCCATAGGCATCAATAGTCAGTCCTGTCGCAATGGTGGAAATCATACCGATCGCAGACATAGCAATTCCGTACATGCCAGCGTAGGTCCAAGAAATATAGGTGGTCAAAGCGATAGCAATGACAGGCACTACGGCAGACTCATAACCCAAGGATAGACCGTAAATAATGTTGATCGCGGGACCTTTGTCAGACGCGGCAGCAAGTCGGCGAACATGTTTAAATCCATGAGAGGTGTAACGTTCTGTCATATAACCGATGAGCATTCCTGCCCACAACCCAGAAAGAACGGATGCAAGCACACCATTACGGGTAACAGTCATGCTTCCGAGGTCAAAGGAATCGATCATAGCCCAGTTTGTTGCAAAATATATTGCAACGGACATCAGAACGGTTGAAATGATGAGTTGACCTCTCAAAGTTGGTTCAACTTGAGTGGCATTTGCCTTAAGTCTAGCGAACATTGCGGTAATTAAACAAATTGGAATTCCGACAGCACTAATCAAAAGGGGATATAGCAATGCGTCAATATTTCCAGCAAGCGCAGCGGAAGTAGCACCAATCACGAGAGCAGCACAAGTGGCTTCAGCACACGAACCAAACAAATCTGCGCCCATTCCAGCAATATCGCCCACGTTGTCTCCGACGTTGTCAGCGATGACGGCAGGGTTACGTGGATCATCTTCTGGAATTCCTGCTTCAACCTTACCGACGAGATCGGCTCCCACGTCAGCAGCTTTAGTGTAGATACCTCCACCGACGCGCCCAAACAGCGCAACAGTAGATCCACCGAGGCCGAATCCTGCGACCATTTCCATAATATAGTGTTGTTCGATGCTCTCGGGAATGAGATGTCTAAACAACATGACGATTGCTAACATTCCAAGTACTGCAAGACCAGTCAATCCAAAGCCCATGACTGCCCCGGAATTGAATGCTACGCGAAAGGCGTCAGTTATGGATTTAGTTGCAGCAATGGTTGTCCTCACATTGCCCGCGGTCGCAATTCGCATGCCGAGGAAGGCGCAAACTGAGGAAATGACGGCTCCTGTCACAAATGCGATGGCGCTATAGAGACCTTCGTTGACGTCTGGTGTTGCAGAGTTGTCTAGTACGAAAAAGATCAAAATCGTGAAGACGGCAGCAAACCCAGCGACGTACTTATACTCTTGGGATAAAAAGGCCATGGCTCCTTCACTAATTGCGCCACTAATCTCTTTGAGTCGAGATATTTTGTCTTCGCTCAAACCTGAACTTTTGGAATCCACTTTAAGTGAAAGAACTTGGTTGGCATAGTAGCCCGCCGACAACAAAGCTAGAATCGAGCAAACAAGAATGACTGGAATAACCGAAATTTCCACTGCAACTCCCTCCTGAAACAGGTTTAGTGAATTGGGATACCCAATTCATACGATTCAATGAACTCGCACAAATGCTCCGGAGCATTTCATCATATTTATATGAATCCATGAGTTGACAGAATATTGTGTTCAGTCAACCTTCACACATCCTCAGATACTAAAAGAAGTGGTCCTTAGAATCGGAATCAGATCTTTGAATATCGAAAAGTACTAACCCAGACAAAAGTGGAGCCATATGTTATGCCTATGGTCCCAAACTTCTGCAAGCTCAAAATTATATTAAGGTTTTGATTGCTTTTTATCTCACTGCCTGGCGGTTTGCATTTTAAATGAGCCTCAGGAATCGTCTTGTATATATGAGCTTGGTTGGCTTATCAACAGTCCCTAAATCGAACTTTTCAACTGCCATCATGGGACTGTTGAATTTTGCTAAAGTCAAGGCACAAGCGAGAAAAAAAGCGGAGTGTATTCAACATACTCGAGCATTTTTTTGGAGGGAAGTAACGCCGAATTTGGCAAAATTCAACAGTCCCATTTTTCATCAGAATCTTGATACAAAAAAACCTCTAACCACTGAAGGTTAGAGGTGTTCGCTTCAAAAAAATATAACCTATCGGTTATATTAGAAGAATTACTTCTTCTTAGCAGCTTTTTTGGTTGCTTTTTTAGCAACTTTTTTAGTTGCTTTCTTGGTTGCTTTTTTAGCAACTTTTTTGGTTGCTTTCTTAGCAGCTTTTTTAGTTGCTTTCTTAGCAACTTTTTTGGTTGCTTTCTTAGCAGCTTTTTTAGTTGCTTTCTTAGCAGCCTTTTTCTTAGTTGCTTTTTTCTTAGTTGCCTTAGCTGGTGCCATTCCTTCAGTTGCTTCCATCATGCATTCCTCCAATAAATTACGTTTTAACACTTTGTTGCTTCTAGGTCTCAATATAGGAACCTCTCCTACCTTCAACCAACAAGCTCGACACTTGACACAT
>JAPLFV010000093.1 GCA_026390495.1 Pseudomonadota bacterium
ACAGGATTCATGTCTTCAAACATGAGGAGTTAGAAAATCGAAGAGATCTTTATCTAAGCGTCAATTAGAGCTAGGTCCAATAATTTCAAAAAATAAACTAAACATCCTTCAAATCAAAAAAAAATTGATCATCTTGATGGCTATGAGCTAACACTTTCTAAGCTCGTCAATCACGGTTGAAATAGATTCGGGAGGGATATGAGGCAAAAGTCCGTGTCCCACATTGAAAATATGATTGCGAGATGCGTTGATTGCTTCTAATTTTAAATCATTAACATATTTTCTGAGAACATGCTCTGGAGCTAGCAATGCTTGAGGGTCCAAATTGCCTTGAAGAGTCACATTCAATCCAACTTCTCGTAAAATTTTCCCAGCCTGGCCAAGCCTTGTACGCCAATCGACAGAAATAACATCTGCCGAACAATTCGATAACTCGTACATCTTGTCAGACCCTTGGCCTGGATAATAAATGACGGGTATCTTCATTTCCTGCTTAATGGCGCTTAAAATGCGATTTGTAACTGGGAACACCATTGTCCGATAAATATCAGGTGTTAATTGACCGGCCCAGGTATCAAAAAGCATGACTATATCTGCACCTGCATTAATCTGCATTTTAAGATACAGAATGGTTGTTTCGGCCAATTTTTCAAGGAGATTTGTAAAGATTGCGGGATCTCGGAAGATGAGCTTTTTTACTTCAGTAAAATCTTTCGAGCCTTTTCCCTCGATCATATAACTAGCAACTGTGAATGGCGCGCCTGCAAAACCAATCATTGTTTGATCTTTTCGCAATTTAGACTTTGTTAATGCAATTGCATCCCCGACAAAACCTAAATCTTTTTCGGCATTTGGAATGATTAAATCGGAAACATTTTTTAGAGTCCTAATTGGACTATTTAACTCAGGTCCATGGCCCTTATCAAAAGTTAAGGTCTGCCCCATGCCTATGCAAGGAATCAAGATATCGGAAAAAATTATTGCTGCGTCTAAATCAAATCGTCTTAATGGCTGTAAAGTCACTTCTGCAGACAATTCAGGACTTTTGCACATTGCAACAAAATCATGATCCGCTCGAACTGCTCTATATTCAGGAAGATACCTTCCTGCCTGTCTCATAAACCAGACTGGATATCTAGAGGGCTTCAGTCCAATTGCTGCGTCAATAAGAGGTTTTCCTGTCGAATTCATAACTGTCTCCCTTGAATAAATATATGCGAGACTAACAATGTATCCCCAAAAAGGCAATCGTTCAGCTCCCGTGAATAAGTTCAGTAGGAAGTTATTGCCTGTTAATTTTATTAACCAGGATCCGAAGTACTCCTAGAGTCTGTGTGAAGAATTACATTTATACGTTATTTAAACGGGAGCCTTTGTGGAATTTGACTTCGGCTTGCAACAACAATGTGAATTTAGACGGAAAATTCTGGATGTGGAACTCTCAGATGCATTTGCATCTGGATTAATATCCATCGAGGAATTTCAACGGCAATCTAAGAGGCTGCAGCAGATTTCCACGGGTCTTGAGAGTATTTCTATATCCAAAAGCAGGCGTTCATTTCACAGTGGAATTCGTGTTTTGGAAATTCCGGTTCTCAATGGATTGTCAAATTCTGAGCAAGAAATTGTCAGTGCAAATCTTCTTGAAACAGGTAGGACTTTACAACAAGTCTTTAAAGTTTCTAAGAAACTTCAAACTCTTCTCCATAAAATACATAGAGGGGAACTTGGTTGGATTGGAGCAATCTTTAGTCTGTCATGGCAAAGACGGTCAATGAAGAAGATTGTTCGATCATTAGACTTGCTGCGGAAGAATCGAAATTTGTTGGAGCAGTTTATCCAATCGACAACAAGGCAGGGATCTTCTGAATCCGCAAATATCGACCTGATTCAAACCTTTAAAGATTTTGAAGTTTCGACACATCGAATTAGTAAAATGCGCGAGACCTTGATTAGAGATAGGGCCCGAATATTGGAACAAACTCGTTGGTTGCAAAAATATAGGAACCAGAGAAGTCAGTCGATTCGGTTTGAGGCGCCTCCCATCTCTTCTGGGTCGTTGGAGCTATGCAAAAGATTGGATTCAAAATTAAATTTATCGGTCGAAAATGTTAATGAAAGGCTTGTGGTTGCACGGAAGCTGTTGAACGTCTCATCTCCAGTTCGCGAATCTGATTTAGAAATATCAAAACCCGATTTAGGAAATGACGTGATCGAAATAGATCAGTGCCAGCAGCGTTCAATAAGATCAAAAAAACAAAGGATATTGAAAAAGATACGGAGTCATGCATGAATCCATTTTGGGAAAAAGATATTGCTGATTTGGCAAATGATGTCGAAATCCTAAAAATGCAAACGAAGGAGTTTGGGTCCAAATCAGCCGCAGATGCACTTGAGGCTCAGGTTGAAAGTTTGGAACTATTGATTGGTGAGGTTTCAGTCTTGAATGACCAGATCAATATGTGCTTCAAAGTTGAAAACAAAAAGAGCTCTAAAGCATATGTTGTACTACAATACTGGGCTAAACAACTTCAAACATATCTGAGAAATTTTACTCAAGAACACTTAGCGCTTCAGAGTAGGAAGTTGTGGCTCATGTTACTTCAGATGAGATACCGTACTAAAGCAAAGGCAAATGAATGGATTGGAGATACAAGCGATCTTGTCGATTTGGCACAACGCAAGAATATGCTTTCAGCAATAGAGGCCTCATTGAATTTAGAGCTAAAGCAGGTAAAACTCCAGATGGATGAGCTCAAGCAGAACTATGAGTCGATTGCAACTGCCGATGAAAACTGGATCGCGTCCGCGTCGATGCACGGAAGGCTCGGAGTCTCCATAGGCGACGTTAAAGACAATCCTTCTATCAATGCCCTTTCTCAAGTTCTTAAGAGAGTTTCAGTTCCTTTACGCCATCCTCAAGAATTGAGGCATTTGTCGTCTTTGAATTCCCAGTTGGACCATGTTTCGCAAAGATTGGTATTGCAATGTCGAGAATTGGCAAAACAAATTGTTAAGTCTGGTCATGACCATGTTGAACCAGTGAAGTGGAATAAGTTTAAAGCTACTTTAGAAAGAGCAGATTTACTAAATAAGGAATCTGCAGATAAATTAAGCATGCTTTTGAACGCAAAAATTACTCCTTGTAGGCCAAAGATTGATAAAAATCAGCAGAGTTAAGGCGGTTTTTTGATTCTATTTTTGGTTCCCTATTTAATGGGGTTTAAAATATTTTAAAATTCAATGACTCGATGTAATTTTATCGAGTCAATTTCTATATTTCTATTAAATTTGAATATTCTATTTTCTGGTTCCAAGCTAGAATAGAGTTTGCAAAACTGATAGTTTGGAATGTCCGGTTTTGTGTAGATTTCAATTCTATGTTGGAAAAAACTTTGTGAATTGGGCTTGGAAATTTGACGTAGAAAAGC
>JAPLFV010000371.1 GCA_026390495.1 Pseudomonadota bacterium
CCGATGCCAACTTGTTTGCTTCCATCGCTGCGGGTATCTGTGCTCTTTGGGGCCCAAAACATGGTGGTGCTAACCAAGAAGTTGTTGAAATGTTAGAGTTGATTCACCGAGAAAAGATACCAGTCAAAGAAGTTGTAAAGAGAGCGAAAGATAAAAACAGTGATTTCCGTTTAATGGGTTTTGGTCACCGTGTTTATAAAAATTTCGATCCGCGCGCAAAAGTGATCAAGGTTTATTGCGACAAATTATTGGCAAAAAAAGGCATCAAGGATCCGTTGCTGGACATTGCTAAAGAGTTGGAAGAGGCTGCTTTGTCTGACGACTACTTTAGAGAACGTAAGTTATATCCAAACGTTGATTTCTACTCCGGTGTCATTTATAGAGCTATGGGCATTCCTACAGATATGTTTACAGTCATGTTTGCATTGGGTCGTCTTCCTGGTTGGATTGCACACTGGATGGAAATGCATGAAGGTGACGGCCGAATCGGTCGTCCACGTCAGATTTATACCGGCGAAACAGTAAGACCTTACGTACCAATGGATCAAAGAAAGTAGGTAACTATTCAGCATGTTTGAAAGGCAGCGGAAATCGCCAATGATAGCTGCGTTATTCACTCCGATCCGATGCTCACATACATTGGTATGCTGTGCTTCGGTTCTCGTGAATTCCTTGTTCTCATTGGATCTTCTCGCTGCACGTAGTGTCGATCGGTGAATGGTTGCGAAAATAGTTGATACTTGATTTGGTAAATTTCGGCTCGCATTAAAATGCAGATATAGTTTTCGTTGATTGATGGAAAGATCTTCTTGGTGTAAAAACCAAGGAGATTTTTTTTATTGGAGACAATCATTTGAAGTATTGGTTGATGAAAACTGAGCCTGATGTTTTTGGATGGAATGATTTAGAAACGAATCCAAATCAAACTGCTTCTTGGGATGGGGTTCGAAACTATCAAGCTCGCAACTCTATGAGAGATGATTTCAAACTTGGCGACCGAGTTTTTGTTTATCACTCTTCATGTGAGACTCCTGGCATTGCTGGCCTGGCCGAAGTTGTTAAAGAAGCCTATCCAGACCCAACAGCACTCGATCCAAAAAGTGAGTATTATGATCCTAAAAGTGAAAAGCTTGGTGCGTCTCGCTGGGTCATGGTCAACGTAAAATCTATTGCAAAGGCAAAGTCCTTTTTACCTTTAAACCAGATTCGATCGCATAAAAAATTACAAAACATGTTATTGCTGAGACCGGGTCAAAGATTGAGTATACAGGCAGTCACCGACGACGAAGCGGCAGAAATTTTGAAACTATTGGGACTTTGATGGTCTTTTCGATAGATCTACCGCTCAAGGAGTATTCAGCGGGAAAGTTCCACTAAATCCTAAATCAGACTCTGGTATATTTAGTGTAACTCCAGGTGACCCATTAACTGTTCCTGCGATCCCAGTCCCGGCTCCTGTTAGTGCAATGGTGGAGCCATTTGAGCTCCAACTTGTTTCTATGGTCATTCCCGAGTCGGCCTTTAATGTTGAACTGAAGCCACGCGCTATCGACATTTTATAGGTTCCATCTTTATTGAGAGTCAAGGAGACTGCTCTGTACTCGCCTTGAATTTGTTGCGCGGGTCCAGAAAGTTTACGTCCCAAGATCGCTTTGATGGTGGAGTCAACAGAGTTTGTGACATCGCGAGTTGGTGTAGAGTCACCCCCTGAAGGTGGCTCCCCACAGTTGGACTTGTAGGTTTGATAGCGAGTGGACTTTGCGCATCCCTTGTTAAGAGACTCATTCAGCAGGCCTTCGCAATAGGAGCTTTTACTTGAGAATTCATGTTCTCCGGTCTTGCAGCCATTCTCATCAAAATTATATGTATACGAAGAGTTGACGTCGCCGCCAATGTCCTCAGGGCTATCAGAACCTGCTCCAATATGAAATTTGCAGGAAGCGAAAAGAAAGACAAAGGTCGCAAATCTAAGCGAGCGAACGCACATAGGAATTTCTCCAAACTTTATTGATGATGTGAACCTTAATTTTACAGTCAATCTTGAGTTCGCACAATACCCACCGATCGAGTCACTTTTGATATATGCGTGTCTCGCTTGAATCGGGAGTACGTTAAAATGAACATGAGACCTTAGATGGGAATCTAAAGTCTCTAAAAATTGGGGGTGCTCTATTTTGTCAGTTTTAGACTATTTTTTTGTAAACCGTATTGCTTGACTTTGATCAAATTGTATTTCTAATTTGTTGTTTGCAATTGGCTGTGTACTAAAGGCCATCAAAGCAGGAAGATTCGGATGCTCGCAATCGGGAACATTCTGTGGGATTTCTTGAGGAACGTTGACCTCCCAGTTAGACTTGCCGCAGTATTCCATCCCATTGAAAATATCAATGTAATATTCATCGCGGATTTCGAAGAGACGTTTCAAATTTACTAATTGAATTTCGACTGCGTCAGTTCTATTTTTTGAAGGCTGTTTGGACTGAACTGTTCCTTGAATGTGTGTGGTAAATTTTGGTTTACTACATCGGCCATCTACAAACGTGGTGATGCCAAGTGTATGGATCTGGTCTGCAATCGTGATTATTGACTGATTTGAGTAGTCGATGGCTTCGCTTTCTGTGTCGTCATCCCAATTGCCTCCTCTGCTGATAACCGAGCAACGATCCGCAATCCACATTCCATTGAGATTCACCTCTTTAAGGCGAATAGCAATTTCTGAATCAGATTCTGATTTCTTTGGCCCTTCAACGCCCGCTTTTGGCTCAGGTTGGGATTGAGTTGGCTTCCTTTCTTGTGTTAACTCGATGCGGTTGTGATGGGGATCGCAACCCAAAGTAAAGCAGCCTGATACAATGCTGACGCCAATGATCATTCTCAGATTTGATTTCATAAATCTTCCTTTCTGTGTTCAATGCTTGTTTAGACCATCTGAAATCTTTTGTGTGTTTGAAAAGGGTCAATGCAATGGGCAGGCCAATTGAAAGGGTCAATTGTGGAAGATATCGATTCTGTAGTTGACGGGCCTAAAATGCCAATAACCTCAACAGCCTGCTGAAACAGAGACTTTGAGATCGGTTTGCGGGTAATTTTGTGAATGGCAATGACGTACGGAAAATAGGACAAAATCGAACAAAAGCTATAAATGGGCGTCCAGATTTTGGCCAATTGGTTTGTGGTTTGAGGGACACACGACTGAATTCCAAATTGAATATAATTCGGGTTGCGTCGTGTGTCCCTCGAATTCCTGCTACTTCTTTTGCTTGTTAAGCAAATTGTGATGAATATGAAACTGGACTTGTCCTCGTTTTAGTTTCTCAAGTTCGATTCTGGCAATTTGATCGTTTTGAATCCAGTAGCTTTCGTGCATTTCTGGAATATTGAATTGGTCCATTTGGGCAACGGACTTCTCAGAGTTTGGTGCAGGATTAAAGCCGCGGCCTCTCAAATCCTTGAATATGGCATCACTTGCCTCTCTCATCGACATCTTGCCAATTCCGGCGAGTATATTGATTTTTACGTCCGCAAATTGGTAATTTATGTTGAGATCTAAATCAAATTTTCCAACTCCATCCTTGAATTCTCCCTTGTAGGCTTCGCCGCTTCCCCGTGCAATGGCTGCGGCGATTCGCGCTGGGTACATCATCAAGATAAATTCTCCCTTTCCTGGTGAGAAAACTCCTAGAGTTGTCCCGTTGGAGGAAATAATTTCTTTAGATTCTGGCTGGGGCATTTCAGGTGTCGTTTCATTTTTTACTTTAGTCGCCTTGTCGTTTTCTTTCTGCTTCTCTAAAATCCGCGCCGAGAAAGCACCTATATTGGCAAAATGAACAGCGCAAACTGGAGGTAGTTTTTTCAGTAAAATAGACTCAATGTTTTTTGTGTTGCCATCAAAAGGCATGGACCACATCTCTCCCGTCTCGTTCCAAGCCTGCACACTGCCTTGATTCCAAGTTTGCTTCAGCTCCGTAGCTATCAACTGTCCTATTGCTGGGGGGAGGCATGCATCAGCAGCTGCTTTACAAATGGAATTAGAGAGACCTACAACTAAGACAAAGGAAAGTTTGAATTTTCCAAATTTTCTACTATGCATAACGTATAAACTCCAAAATTAGATACCCAAGAACAATAGACGGACCAAAAGCAAACGAGTCTTGCAGTGCTGGTAATTTCACCTTCTTATCGTCGACTGACTTAAAGACTGTAGAAATGATGATATTGACAATTCCTAATCCAATGGAGATCAAAATGAGATCCGACATTCGCGAGCCAACAAATAGACTAAGCCATGCCAAAAGCTTTATGTCGCCAAATCCAAAACCAATCGAGCCACGCATTCGGAAATAAATAACACTAAGGAGCCAAAGCAGAAATACCATACCAAGTCCGGCAGCAAGACTCAAAAACAGCTCGGATCTATTTTCACCGCTTAAGCACTGAATCCCAACGTACAGCGCTCCTGCGGTTGCGCCGATCACTTGCGCGCGGTCTGGAATCAACAGTACCATTCGATCGATCACCCACACAGTTCTCAGAGCTGCAAACGCCATGGCAAATGGCACATAAGAAGCGGCGACCTGCAAATTCTTTGCTTTTGCAAAGAGAGTTACAAGAGCTATCAAAAAGAAGACGATACTTGGAATTGCAGCTTGCCAGGTTGTCTTTTCTCGTTCGAATTTAACTTGGTAATCATTTTCGATTTTCACAGAAAATATGGAAAATCCGATATAAACGAATAACGCGACGGGTATCCATATATAGATATTATCAATATAATTAATCATGGTGCTCTATCTCCACTTTTGTATAGCTAGGGATATCCTCAAAATACTTAGCAATAGTACCTGAGCCCAACTCTAGAATTGATTTGGTTCCTGCAGGTCCCTTTATTTTTTTGTTTCCTGGTTGGACAGATTCCATCTTTCCGATAAAACGATTGCTGTCGTCCAAAAAAACTAGATCAATAGCCATATTCATTCCAACCGTATGAATCGATTTTGAGCCTATCAAAAGAATGCCGTCGCCTGGATTTAGACGCGGCGTGTTTAGAAGCCCAATACGACCATTGAGACCTTGCTGTACTGCAAGTACATGGCCTTCTAGCGTCTTGCCAGAAAAGGAGATTTTCACCCTCTTGTTTTTAGTGATTCTCAAAATTGCAATGAACATCATGACGACGATTGCATAGCAGATTATGTCAAAAAACAGATTGGTCATGTATATCTCCGCAATTGAGGAGTGACCTGACAATAGGCCCCTCACGGTCAATGTATGTGAATGTAGATTCGATAGTTTGACTTAAATTGCTATTGCTGGAAAGTACAAAAAAATTGGGGGATTACCCGCAATCGTTTTGGGCTCTTGGACTGATTTTTGGTCGATTATGCGCTTAAGATGTATATTCGCCTTCAGATAAGAAGGCGAGGCAAACTGCTATCTCCAATTCAATTGGGTCCGTTTGAATCTAAACTTGAAGCTGATTGATGCATTTGCGGCTTCCACTCGGTTCGAATTGGCACAAGGTCGTATTCCTTCTTGGCCTTTGTATTTGACAGGGAGGAAATTAATGGATCTTTTCGCTTTCCGGAAATTTCAGATTCATTGAAATCAATCTTTTTGGCGTCGCGGCCTGTGTTGGAGCGTCCTTCACGACTAATAATTTTTTCGCGGTTTCGAATCGCGGAACCTTCTTGATTGGCGTTCTGCCCTAAAAGGGGCGTTGGCATCAGAAAAGTACATCCGCTAATCAGGGCGATCATAATTCTTTTCATTGAAGACTCCTTGGTCAAGTCTTTCAGATATCGTCCATTTCAAGCTGAAACTGTAGGAAATTTGAATAGGTCATTCATTTCAGAAGTGTCTATTGATATTAATTTGAACGCCCTGCGTCCAAGCTAGATGCGGACTGATACATTTGAGGCTTCCATTCAGTCCGAATAGGCACCATGTCGTATTCTTTTTTAGCTTTTGTATTTGTTAGCATACTGGCCATTGGATTTTTTCGGTTACCATCGATCTCTGTATCGTCAAAATCGATCTTTTTACTATCGCGGTTCTTTTTGGTACTGCCCTCGCGACTAATAATTTTTTCTCGCTTTCCGCCCGCAGATCCTTTTTTATCTTTGCCTTGTGCAAAAATAGAGGTCGGGACTAGTAAAAGGAAAGTACTTAGAAGAGTGATCAAAATTTTTGTCATAGCTGACTCCTTCGTCAATCTTAATGTTTTTCGGCATTTTTGAGGCTTAACTTTAGATGGTTTTGTTTAGCTGAATCATTTCATAGAGATAAGGTCGGCAGTTTGTGCCTTGTTTCAGCATTATTGGGGTTTTTGGTTAATTTTGGGAAGGTTCAAATCCCATAGGCTCTATCTTGGCTCAGGCCTTATTCGCATGGCAATTTTTGGTGGTATGATAGGAGGTATAGGACGTGAATCACCTTGTCGGAGTTGCTTTGTGATATTTTCCTTTAAAGAAAAAATCTGGAAACTGATACTTATATGTTTAATGGCAACAATAGCCAACGCAGAAGAACGTGAGAATTCTTCGAATCCCAAACATACGATTTGGCTTGAAGGTAAATCTGATTTTTCTCATATGAGGAAAAATCGAGACATGACTTATATTGCTTATGTTCCTGCAGAGAATGTAGGACTTAATGTCATTAAAGTGGAGACAGGAGATATTTATCAGGTAACAGATGTGTTTACAGGTGGTAGTTATTTTTGGTCGCCAGATGGCGCAAGACTTTTCTATCGAGAACTAAAATCTAGAGACGGTGTCGTCACAACCTCTGTGAAGGCATGGGATGCTGTTGTGAAAAAATCAGTCGCAATTCAGGATTTAGCTGGAAGCAGCGGTCATTTAACTTTTGATCCCTTTGAGAATCGCCTGATGATGATGCATGGAAAAGGCATTTTGAATCGAAGACTTGTTTTTCCAGACGAAAAACTTGCAAACTGGCAAATGGCTAATCGTCTTAACCGTGGTCGATTTTTGGCTAGTAACGGTGGTATGACCTTTTTGACTCAAAACGGATTTGTTATGTCCAAATTGATAGATGACGACTCTGGAGTAGAAAGTTTTGATCTTTCCTTTAAAGGTGACTCGATGGTTTGGGCTACCAAATATGGAAGGATTTATCTGTCCAAACTAGGTGAAGCTCCGAAATTTATAGACTATGGAAGGGATCCTCAGTGGCATCCGTCAAAAGCCTACTTTGTTTATGCGGGTGCGAGAATGGTCGGCAATAAAGCAGCAAGTTATGATTTGAAGGTGTCCTCAGCATTTGGGACTCCTGCCTTCTTAACTAATACTCAGAAAGCAGACGAAAGATGGCCGTTTTGGAGCCCAGATGGGCAAGAAATTATTTTTACTGAAACTGGCTCCAAGAAACTTTTTAAAACAAAACTGGTAGAGGCGGGATTTCGTGAGTAGAGGTCTTGGACGGCGACGAGTGGTTCTCGCAGGAGCTTTGATCTCTGGAGATCTGCCGCTCACGAGCCGATTGGAAACCCTCAGCAAATTCATAACACCGGCACCTAATTCTGAAATTGAAGTCGATAATAAGATTGCCGATAAATACGGACCTAAAGATAAAAATCATGGCATGATTTATGGAGAGATTGAAGTAAACCCTCCCAAAGGGCATTGCTTCACGGTGACCAGATCCATTGATAAAACGGACGACGTTGTTTGTAAAAAGACAAAGTTAAAATGGTTTCTGCGTGACCTTGATATGCAATCTGGTGACTTAGAATGGCGCGTCAGCACTGGGCAGGGGGATTTCGGCACTCCAATAAGGTGGAAGACGAGCTATAGAATTGCAAAAATTATTTCGTCAAAATTTGAGTTTAATGATGAAAGTAGTGATCCCATGTTTATGCGATCTTGCGTCGCAATTCCTGCAGATAAGCCCAATTTTATTGGCCGAAGGATTCAGTTGAAATTTTTCAATGGCGAGTCTTGGACGATTCGATTCCCTGATAAAGACACACCAATTCCTCCTTGGGAACCACCCAAACCGACTCCTCCTCCTGAAGAAAAGAAAAACCCTAAAAAAGACGAGCATGGTGGAACGTCTTCTGCAGATGAACACGGAAAGACTGAAAAAGAAAAAGGTGAGCACTCAAAAGGCAAAGATTCAGACAAGAAAGATGCAGAAGCTGAAACTCAGAAAGCCAAGCTTCCTCAAATGGAAGCCTGGACGCTATCAACGCGCCGAGGGTTTGTCATGAACTCTGATCTCGTTCTATCAGGTCGAATGCCTCCATCTTCCAAAAAAGGGGAGTGTCGCTACCAATATGACGGTGTCATCGGTGATTTCAATACAGGACGTCTAGAGTGTCATTATGGTGATGGATTTACATACTTTTACACTGTTCTACCTTGTATGAAGTTTTTACAGCGAGACTGAAGATGCAGCGTGATATTCATGATTTTACTATTGAAACTTTACTGACATTTGTCTTGTGTAGTAGTTGTATCTCAAAAGATATTGGTCAAAATCCATCTAGACCATTTGATACGCGAGTCGAATCTAATTATTCTTCGTCATTTGGCCGTAAAATTGATTTGATGGATCGTCGTCTTTGGGAGCCAGCCAAAGATGCTATTTCAGACGTTTTTTGGGGACTAGATAATACGTGGCAGAGTCAAGACCTCGTTTGGCGCATTCCAGACCTGAAGGCCAAGAGGCCATTGGTAACCTATAGACGAGAGAATGTGATCAATCACATGTATTATTCTGCAAAGACCAAAGATGATTTTGGATCTTTAAGGCTTTCGTTTGAGTTTAAAATTGACGGTTCAGTGGGTGAAAGCTTTAGGCCAGATTGGTTGGGTAACTCTGGTGTGTTTTTAATGGGAATGTATGAGATTCAGATATTGGATTCTAGTCGAATATTAAAAACTAAGTTCCTAAGTCAAGCTGATCCTGCCACTTCGTCTGGGTTCGTGAAAATTCCCTATTCTGGAAATGACATGAATTTTCGTCTAAATGAATTGATTTGTGGGTCAATATATAAGATAAAGACAGTTAGTGATCCCTTGTTTGGTGTTCCGTTTTCCGATGATGGCAAAATTATGAATTCCTGTTTTGAGCCAGAAACTTGGATTAAGGTCGAGCTTCGATTTGATCCACCTGCTTTTGTCGGCGGTAAGAAAATTGCAAATGCCCGAATCTCAGAGTATCGAATCAACAATAGTTCAGTATTTTTTCGAAGCGAGAATCAATTGGTATCCCATTTTGAATTGCCAGGACCTACCGGAAGCTTGCATGGAAGATCAGAAACGTCCAAAGGGCCGATTGTGATTCAAGATCATGGATCGCCGGTTTCATTTCGGAATTTCAAGATAGAGACTCATTGATTACGTATTGGTCAAAAGTAGATGCAGAGTGTTGTAATTTTAAAGGAAGGGGATACTTTCAATGACACAGTTGATAGCAAGTTTAGTCAGTATTATTGGTTTTAATACCTTTGTGATTCTTTCCTGTTTTGGACTGTCTGGTGTTATTTGCGGAGTAGGCTTTATGCTAGGAAAGTTAAATCGATTGGTGCCGATCTCAATCATTGCAGTAAATATGATACTGGCAGGTTTTATTTATTTGCGGGCCATAAAGACCGTTGACTCCGCTGTTTCAAACGTCGCGGGGCAAATGGCTGAAGAATTGCGTAAGGCCGGCGTGGAGGAGGCACAAATGATCGTCAAATATATGGGCGTTTTTATTTTCCTGCAGGTCATCACTCTTATTGGTGGATTGCTGTTTAAGAAGCCAAAAGTCACTTAGTTTATTTCTCTGACTTCGGGTGAAATTTGCGATCTTCAGGAAGGATTATTTTGTCCAATGGGTGTGATATGACATGTAACTTGAATGAGTTCTTCGCCAGGGCCATCATTGGCATGATCTGAAATAAATTTTTGTAGCCTTAAGTGAAATTCGTCAAAGATGGAAAAGAGTTCATGCTTTGAGGTTTCATTGACGACAAGTAATGTGGTGCTGGCTTTGCGCTGAGTCCCCGTTTCAAACTGCTCGATTCCCTTGAATGCAATAGCTAGGGCCTTCTTATGAACCTTTCGAACTTTTGCACTTGGAATGTCTATAGTTGTGACAACCATCGGGTCTTCAGCTCTGATCTTTTCCGCTTGATCTCTTCGCCAAAAGCCTTCGCGAAGCAGAAAATCACAGGACTTCTTGATGCGCTCTGGGCTTTCAAGCCCCCTGATCATTCTAGAGATGTGAAATGCATCTATTCGAAATGCCTTAAGCTTGACGAGGTCGCGAAGATAAACGTTGAGCCAATAGGTTAAAAGATGATTTTTTGGAGCGACTGGCTTCAAGCTGTCATCTTGTTTTTGTTGAATTGGGGTTGAAACTTCCGGCTTCACTTTGGTTAGAAGGTCTTCGAGCGTTCGATATTCCTGTTTTGTCAATTCAAAGAACGTGGCCAGCTCGAAAAGGTTCTTGCGGTTGATCTGACGTTTTCCATTTAGTATTTGCGATACCAAACTTTGTGAACAGGTTTTGATGTCCTCTGACCTAGACCTTAAACTGAATGCGCGAGTGGTTTTGTAGTGGGTAGCCAGGTCTCTGAGGAAGCGGTGCGGTTCTAGGTAATGGAAGACGTCTGGTCTTCGGGTTGGGATTAGAGTTGGTGATTTTTGCACGGGGTTTCTCTTTACAACGAGTTGTTAAAATATTGAGAGCAGTTTTTGGATTTTGTGAACCTTTTTATTCAAAAATGAGTAAATTGATTTAACTTATCGAAAGCGATGTTTTGCGCAGTACCAAGGGTTTTAAGCCGCAATCAACATTATACTATAGCAAATTTGATTACAAATGTAATCACTTAGGATTGTCATATTTAGTTTTTGCTTGTAGTTTCATGAGTAGCTGATGCGTTCGCAAAATCTTAGAATTGAGTCCTTGTTTGCACCGAGCTTCATTACGGACAGCTTCTTAACGAAGCTTTGACTCTATTGATCTTAGGCGTTCTAGAATTTCCTTTTGCACATCTTCCGTAGTCTGTCGCCCATCACTTTGTGCAATCTCGTCTTCCATTTCCTCCATTCCTTTCATGATGACTCCAATGAAAAGGTTGAGGATGATCATCGTGCCCAAAATAATGAACCCAATAAAATAAGCAGGCGCTGCAAAAGGTGATGGCTTAGGATTTACGCACAAAGCTGCAATTGAGTCGGCATATCCAAATTTATCGCACCCATACATGTTGGTATGCATTAGCTCCACCCAGTTTTCCATAGTAGCAATTTGAAATAAGGTAAGTAGAGCACTCTGCAAGTCTCCAAACCGAAAAGGGTCATTTGCCGAAAACAGAAAAACGCCTACCACTGCAAAAACATAGAAGTGTAATCCCAAAAGTACACCTATGTAGCCAATGGAAGGAATGGACTTAAGCAATGCCCCAACAATAAGCTGAAGACGCGGCAATGCGGTGATCAGTCTTAAGATTCTCATGACTCGTATGAGTCGCATAACCACCACAAATTGAGCTTGAATAGGTAGATAGCAAAGCGCCACTATTGTAAAATCAAAAAGATTCCATGGGTCTTTGAAATACCGCTGTGGATCTCGTCCATTTGCCAAAAGTTTGATGATCACTTCAAGGGTAAAAATACCCAATATAACTTTGTCTAAAAGAAGCAAAAAGGAACCGTACGATGCCATAATACTTGGGTATGTTTCCAGGCCGATGACGATCGCTGAAAACAAAATAGTGCTCATAATGATACGATTGAACGCCTTTGATTTTGTGATTTCTACAGATTTCTTTGTGATGAGTTGTAACATCGATAGCCCTCTTTATGCGATTTTGAATCGAAAGAAATTAATCAAACGTCTTTGCAGCACAATGATC
>JAPLFV010000070.1 GCA_026390495.1 Pseudomonadota bacterium
AATGAATTTTGGTTTCAACAATACGCCATTACTTTTATTGTTTGTCTTTTTGGCGAATTTAATTTTTCTGCAATTAAGACCTTGAAATTAAAAATGTCGGGAGAGCAGCATTGGAATACGATTCAGCAAGCTGCAATTCAGAAACTTGAGTCATCAATAAGTGCCTTAAATTGGAAGCTAACAGTGGAGACACAACCAGTGTCTCAGATATTTAAATTTGCAAAAGGGCTGATAAATGCCAAGCCAGAATATATTGCGAAGTTTACTCTTGATTTAGTTCAAAGTCGGTTTGGCATTCAAGATACTGCGTTTTACATTCTTGACAAAAATAAATTAAATTTAATGTCTGCCAGAGGGCGCGTTAAAGAAAGGTGGCCAGATTCCATTGGTGCCAATAATATTTCTCAATTTCCGTATGTCAAAGCTGCTGCCGAAAATTTAAAAGTGATATCGCCAGGCAATATGTCAATTGAGGATGTTCCTCCACATATTGTGCTCCCGATATTGGACGATCTTGGTAATTTAAAGGGGGTATTAATATGCGACAATATCTCATTTATGGAGCTTACTGAGCATTTAATTCTTTATCTTTCTGAGTTGGGGTTGGTTTGTGGGTCGGCAATTTTGGACAACGGAAAAGGCGATTCGGTGGCGCGCTCAAACGACCTAAGACCTTCAGTCTCTATGCAATATCTTAATCGAGATTCTTTTGAAATAATCAAAATTCAGTTTACGAGATTGTACGGCCATAAGCATTCAATCGGTAGAGTCATTGAAATTGGGTTGCAAGGTATTCAAAATCTGCATGGTAGGCAAAATCAGATTCTAGAGCGACTTCTAATATCCCAAGTCGAATCAAGAAAGGACCTTTTGGGGGTATTTACAATTGATGCCTCTACTTTGAAGATGCTGTTTTCAGACAAGGTGCCTTCGACCAATATCATAGTAGACGAATTAAATTCAATTTTTGCGCAGCTTGGAATTCTAGACGACATATCTCTGGAGATTAAAACTCAATGAAGAGGTTAACTGGTGATTTTAGTCTAAAATTTATAGGTGTTCTTTTCTTTATAGGTGCACTTTATCTGCAGGTTTTATGTTTAGATTTGTTTAAAAATGCCTCTTATATAAAGTTTGTTCGTTTGCACGCTATATCCTGCCTTTTATTGTGGATATCAATTTTGGTTTTGTCGAAAGGGCGCCTTAAAGCCGTCCGGGCAATTTTTGTAACTGGTGCGGTTCTCTGGATGACGGCACCAGGAGTTGGACCTGTTATGTCGATATTAACAGTTCTCATTTGCCAAAATTTTTCAAGCAATATGAGTGACTTGGGTGAGTTTTTGTTTAACAACGTCCATGCTGCTAAGGATCTATCCTTTCATGATCGATTCTATGCGCTTTTGAAAAAAATGAATTTATTAACTCTTCCTTCTGAAGCCGCATTGACAATTTTAGATACTGGAAGCTCTGCTAAGAAATTCCAGATGATGAATAGGATAGAAAAATTGGCAGACGAGTCAAGCAGTCGGATTTTTAGGTTGGCATTAAGAGATTCTGATTATGATGTACAAATGTTTGCTGCAAAGAAGCTGTCTGCATCTGAAGAATCATTTTTAGAGGAAATGAGAAATTTGATTCGAAGAATTGAATTACTTCCGGATCAGATTGACTTGAGAGTTGAGTTGCTGAGACAGTCTATTATGTTTCACAACACCAGGATTTGCGCAGAGTCTGTAACTAAGCTTTGGTTAGAGAAGGCGATGGAGTTTGCCGGGCCAATTGAAGGTCAACTGCAGGATTCATCGAGTCTGATTTTGTTTGGACGTGTCTCAATGGTGCTTGGACAATATGATAAAGCAAAAAAGGCTTTTGAAAGTGCCGCTAGAATTTCTTCTTCGGATGGAGTTGCTACCTTTTACCTGGCGGAACTTTATTTTCTTATGCGCCGGTATGGATTAACAAAGCAAATCATGTTTGATCTACAGAACACAGCTGGAAAGCCTAAAATCATGCTTGATCGAGTAGCTTATTGGGTGGGAAGTAAATGACCCCTATTTCAAAAAGCATATTGATAGGCCTTAGTTCTGCTGAGTGGAAGGCTCGAAGTGAGGCGACTCGAAACCTCAAAAATGACTTGGATTTACGGTCCTGGATTTTTATATTGACGAATTGCGATGATCTTTTGACCTCGGCAAAATCACAGATTGTTCAAGCAATTATTCCAGTGCTTCAAAAATCTAGCCAAGCATTTTCATCATTTTGCTACTTCCATATTTTGACAAGAGTTTTGCCAGTTCTTAGAGATGGCGAATTGGAACTTGATATTTTGAATAGTTTATTCACCAATAAACGGATTGCAGTTGGGCTTCGTGCAAAGATTTTGATTGAGGCATTGAAAGTAAATTTTGTTCCGAATCAAAGGCAGAGGCGGTTGACTGATCGTTTAATGTCTGCAATGGGTACCTGCCCAACTCATGAAGGTAGGTATTTGATTCGAGAGATCATTCAAAAGGCCGATAATGAGTTCGCACAAAAATGCGTTATTTACCTTTGCCTCTTTAAAGAAGAGCTGACGAATCTTTTAAAGCTCGAACATGTGTTGAAGTATAACGATAGCACTAGATCTAGAGTTTACACTTGCCTATTTGGAACGGAACCGAAATTTGGCCTTTGGAAGCGTCGATCACTAAATAAAATATATGGATCGTCGACAGATAAGGAGATACTGGTGCGCCAAATCCTGGCATCACCTAAGCAGGATTCATCTTTATTAGCATTCGAGCTCTTTCAAATTGAAAGAGATGCCAATATTAGGGTGCTATTGAGTATTGCAATTGGTCTTGAGTCCACAGTGTCAGGCCTATCGAATTGGTGGAATGCCGCGATAAAGGAACCTTCGCTGCGAACAAAACTTTCTATAAGATCTAGAGTTATACAGCGGCTTACCTGGATGACTAGTGAGAATTCAAAGATTAATTTGTGGCGGAATCCTGGCTTAAAATTAATTTTAGCACATATAAAGAGCAGTAGGACTTTTGTTGCCAATTCCAATGTTTATACCGAAGAGCCAAACAGAGGTGTTAGGACTCTTTATGAGCTGAATTCTAATATTCAAAATGTCAGCTTGAACTCATTGCATTCTATTTTAACTACAGGTCGAAAAAGTTGCTCCTCACTACTGTTACCCACCTATGACTATATTGTCTTTAGAGCATTGAAAGGACATGCGCAAAAGGTTGAAGGATTCATAAGCATCGTCGCACATCTCCATTTAACTGATGAGCTTTGTTCTTTGTCGATGAAGTTGCTTTTAAGCCTTAATTTGCAAATATTTAAATCAAATTGGCGAAATTGGATTAATGTCTTGATCCCGTTGTTAGCCCTTGGAGTGAACAAGAGTTTAGAGCGACATATCATAAAAATTTTAAGCGCATGCTTGATTGAGGCAATCTCGCAATATCGATTGGGCGAGAATTTTATATTCGATGTCGATTCAATGAGTCAATTTCTTCAATGCTCTAAATATACTGGAATTGAATTGCCAGCTGGGTTTATAGCTGACTATTTAGATCGAGGAGGAAGTTTAGCGTTAGCCTGTGCAGCGCTTGCGAAATCGAGGGACGAAGTTCTTTCGATTGAAATGAATGAAATTGAATCTGGAAAGTTTAGAAATGTCGGCAAACTATATCAAGAATTATTTAAAATTGTTTAGTCATTGAGGCGAGGGCACAATTGTCAGCAGATGTGTGTATTATTTCGGAAGCGACATTTCCATATGTTACAGGTGGAGTATCCACTTGTGTTCAGCAATTGGTCGAACTGCTTCCCCA
>JAPLFV010000030.1 GCA_026390495.1 Pseudomonadota bacterium
TGGATTACTGGAAAAATTTTCAACGGCTCCTAACTGAAGAGCCTTGTGAAACCAAATCCAATTTTGAACGTAGTAAGGAAGCGCTTCGTCGGAGTTTGCCCTCCTCCAAATGGCACCAAGCTTAGAATCTGAGATTAATTTGTAAAACAACGGGTCTATGGATTCTGAGAGGCTGGATAGTGTGAGGTAAAGTGTATCCGCTTCATGATGAGATAGTTGGTTGGCTTGGATAGAGTATCTGTCAAAGATTTTTTGCTTATCGTACATTTCAGATTTGAAGGGTTTTAAGAGGAGATCTCCAATCGTAGAATGGTCCTGATTGTTCCATTGGGCATCGACTGCAAGTCGCCAAAAAAGCGGAAATACGTCGTAACCAAAATCTGCCTGTTGGTTTGTTTCGGGGTGTTTAATATGAATGTCTCCTGTTTTTCTATCAAGAAACACATACTCTGGTAGAAATTTTATTTTCTTGTCGCTGAGTAGCCAATGTATCAGTGCAGTTGAATCATTGGCGACCCGATCCCAGTCAAAGGTGGGGTCGATTTGTCCAAACTCGCGATATGCGTAGGAAGACAGGTATCCAATGTGTACTTTTATGTACCGATCTTTATGAGTCCAGTTACCTGCGTGAGGAATATTCCATCGACCAACAGTGACGAAATCTATTTTTTTAAGATCGCTGATAATGAGTTTTGCTTGATCAAGGTAGGTTTGGTTTTTGAACCTTCGGCTTCCCAAGATGAGTGCCAAGGCGATATCTGAGTCGGCATCGGTAGCTGTGTTAGCGTCAATGATGTGATTCTTCCATTTCCAACTAAATAGATGATCCTTTGGTCGTTTTAAATTTGTCTTTGTCCAGTTCCAGATTTCAGAAAAGCCTTGAGTGTCGTTAGACCAAACCGCTCTAAGCATGGCATAGCTTTGACCTTCGGAAGTCGTAATGCCATTTTCGTCGTGTGCGATCACACGCCCGTTGATAATGGATTTCTCTTTATATTTTAGCCACAGACCATGGAGTTCATTGAGTTCAGTGGTTCGTTTTTGAAGTGCTTCTTGGTGAGATCTTCGACTCTTATGCTGCAGTAGAAATAGTGAGGTAAAGACTGAGGTGATCAATACCAGTAGGAAAAATTTGACTTTGTTTGAATACATCTTTAACGACGTTTTTTCGATTGTTTGAAATTAAATATTAGTTAGATTCTGGCGCGAAACTCATTTGTCGCCAGAATCGCCTCCCGCCCGAAGCGAGGGATCTGTTATGTGTTTTGTCAAACACAAGAACTCAGCATTGAAGACTATGGGTAGCAGGCACGAAACTCGGGTGAGCGATTTTTTTTGAACCAATGTTTGAAGCTTTGTTCTTGATTGGCTTGTGCCAGCTACCGATTTGATTAAATTTATTCAATAACGTTAGCGGGTCTTCCATTGATGTGAGTGTTATTCAGATTGGTCGCTCCAGTAAAATTGATCAGCGTGCCGCTTCTGTAAAAATTGACGTTTGCGTATGAAAGATCGGAATCATGAACCGTGAGATCTTGAGTAAAGCGATTTGTATCAAGGACATTTAGGGTCGCTTGAGTCATGTTCAGGTTTGCAAACCTTAAGCGAATCGCACGAATATTGACATTGGCTTGACGCATGTCTCCTCTGCGCACCTCCGAATCAAAGTAGTAGCCGATATCCCATGTCGAGGAAGGACTGCTAAAGTCTTCAATGAGGGTTTTGTTCATCGTTCCTGCTGAGAACCTGCCAAAGCTAAAATCGACTCGTCTAATATGGGAGTTTGAAATTGAGTTTGTTTGAAACGTGGCTGACTTAAACGTGTCGTCTTGGAATGTTGCACGTGTGATTTGATCGATTCTAACATTGGAGTTTGTAAAATCAGTTCGTTCCCAGGTGACATTAGTTATTGATTTGATTGATATTTTTGCGTTTTTGATGGTCACGTTTTGAAAAGTCGTATTTTCGATCGTATCCCATGCCAGGACTTTTCCACTTAGGTCTACATTTCTAATGACGCAATTGAAGCAGTTTCCGGTAGCCAGAAGGTAGTCCAGATCGGACGCGATAGCGTAGCCTGAGGTTGAAAAAGCGATGACGGCCGCAAATTTTGCGAAATTGACCTTGGTTCTTGTCGATTTGATGATTTTGTTGCTCATTCTTGATGTCTCCATTTGGTTTATAGATTGTTGGTCAAGGATTTTGACTGGGCTAACCTATTGTTTTTTCGACCGGTCCAGCAAATTGCATGTGCCAAATATTCGTTTAAGTGCGCACAATTTGTGTTTTCTTGGATTGGGTTCGAATCATCGAAGATCTCTCAAAAGTCTGCCTGTCTAAATCTTTAGGTTACTCGCTATTATTTTATTAAAAACATTTGATAATATTAACATTTTATTATAAGTATTCATCGAATGATCAAAATTGGAGCATTTGCGTGAATGAAGGACGTTTGACATTGTGGAATTTGAGACCTGAATCATTTGCTCGGGTGACCGAGTTTGAGGCTATTGTTGGCTATACGTTTAGAAATAAGAGTTGGATTTATGAGGCTTTAACTCATAGGAGCGCATTGGTCATCGTTGGCATTTCTACGGAGACCTTAAGCGATGAGAGGCCGTGGAACGAGCGGCTCGAATTTTTAGGAGATTCAGTTTTAAATTTGGTTGTTTCTGAGTTTTTGAGTACCCAAAGTCGATCACTGTCCGAGGGTGACATGTCTCGCATGCGGGCTGCTTTAGTCTGTGAATCCAGTCTGGCAAAAGTTGCTCGCGAACGCCTTAACTTAGGTGATTACATTGTCTTAGGTCCAAGTGAGGTCAGAAGCTTAGGACATCAAAAGGAATCTATATTGGCCGATGCACTTGAAGCAGTCATTGGAGCCATTTATTCAGACGCCGGATTTGACCAGGCTAAGCGATTTGTACTGAGCATGTTGGTAGATACCTGGTCGGTTGCAAAAGCTGAAAAGTTAACATCTTTACTTGAAAGAGATCATAAAACGATTCTTCAGGAGTTAACTCAGGCGAAACTTCGTGCAACACCAACCTATGATGTGTTAGATGAAAGCGGTCCAGCGCACTCTCGATTGTTCGAGGTCGCCGTCTACGTAAATGTTAACGGCGTTCGCGAAGAGTGGGGGAGAGGGCTAGGCACCACAAAGAAGCGAGCGGCTCAGCATGCTGCGAAAAGTGGAATTGAAAAAATGAAGGAGGCCCTCCAGTGATTAAAGGTACAGTTGCTATTGTCGGACGACCAAATGTCGGAAAATCGACAATTTTTAATGGATTGACAAGGACGCGAAATGCTTTAGTTAACGATCGCCCAGGGGTTACTCGTGATCGTTTATATGGTGAAGTCTATTTTGATGACTTGAAAGAAAAAGGCTTTCTTTTAGTCGACACAGGTGGATTTGAGACAGAAGATGTCAATTACCAACCGTTCAAAGATAATATTGTTTGGCAGCAAACAGAAATCGCGATTAGCGATGCCGATCTAATAATTATGGTTTTTGATGGACAATATGGAGTCCATCCTCATGACGCTGAGCTCGTCCGTTATTTGGCTAAAATGCAGAAACCGGTTTTGTTCATCGTCAACAAAGTTGACATAGCAGCTCACGAAGGAATGTTGTTTGATTTCTATCAACTTGGAGTTGAGTCATTGATGGCAACCTCGGGTGCGCATATGCGTGGCTTAGATGAGTTGCTCGAGAAGATTGAGTTATGTTTTCAAAACTTGCCAGAGCTAAGGTCAGATCGTAAGCGAGGCGCTAGTCTTGCCACTCGGGTTGCCCTTGTTGGACGGCCGAATGCAGGTAAGTCGTCAATTCTTAATCGTTTGCTAGGCGAAGAAAGAACTCTCGTTAGCGATATTGCTGGAACGACTATTGATGCTATTGATACGCCCATGACATATAACGGTAAAGACTATGTGCTGGTGGACACTGCAGGTATCAGAAGACGTTCGCGTATCCATGATAAAGTTGAGTCTTTAAGTGTGATGCGCAGCATGCAGTCAATTGAAAGCTCCGACGTTGTTTTGCTTGTGCTTGATGCAACGCAAACATTGACGGATCAAGATGCAAGAATCGCCGATCTGGCTGCCTCTCAGTATAAGGCATTGGCTATTATTGTGAATAAATGGGATTTAGTTCCGAATAAGGACTCGAATTCTACTAAAAATTATACCCAGTATCTGCGTGATCGACTGAGCTTACTATCTTGGGTACCTGTGTTGTATGTGTCGTGTTTAGAGAATCAGCGCGTTCATCAAATTATGCAACTTGTTGAAGATGTGACGGCTAAATTCCAAAGGCGTGCAGATACTAGGTCTGTAAATAATGCTCTCAGAGCCATGGTGAATGAGCACACTCCGTCTTTAAACAGAGCTACAAGTAAACGCGTGAAATTTTATTACGCGACTCAAGTGCGATCAAACCCTCCTACGATTCTCATCTTTTGTAACGTAGCTAAGGAAATTCAGGAAAGTTATAAAAGGTACA
>JAPLFV010000217.1 GCA_026390495.1 Pseudomonadota bacterium
CCAGGAAATTCTTGAGAATGCACCCAAACATAGGAAAGGGGTAGAATTAAAAGCGTTAAGACAGTAGATGAGATAATTCCACCTATAACCACTGTTGCTAGGGGCCTTTGTACCTCGGATCCTGTCCCTGTGGCCAGTGCCATTGGAATAAAACCAAGTGATGCAACTAGTGCTGTCATAAGAACTGGGCGTAGCCTTGCAAGAGCACCTTGGCGAGCGGCATCCTCGATCGACAGGCCTTCTCGCCTAGTTCTTTGTATAAACGTAATCATTACCAGTCCATTCAATACTGCTACTCCAGAGAGGGCAATAAAGCCCACTCCAGCAGAAATGGAAAGAGGTATGTCTCGCACCCAAATGGCGATCAAACCACCCGTTAGAGCAAAAGGAACACCAGAAAACACTAAGATTGAATCCTTGAGATCTCTAAAACTGACGTAGAGCAACACAATGATAAGCAAAAGAACGATAGGCACCACTAACTTAAGCCGTGCAGATGCAGACAATAGCTGCTCAAACTGACCACCCCATTCAATCCAATAGCCATCAGGAGCCTTTATTTTTTGATTTACGAGCTTTCTTGCGTCTTCCACAAATCCACCAAGATCTCGACCTCTAACGTTGGCAGTAACGACGATTCTTCTTTTGCCATTTTCACGACTTATCTGGTTTGGTCCTGGATTTACCTTTAACTTTGCTACTGTAGAAAGCGTTACATGTCGCTGAATATTGCTTGCAGACCTCACGTCCTTCGTGTCGCCATGATCGGGAATGGGAATTGGCAGACGTTCAATTTCTTTTAGGTTTGATCTTAGATCCTCGGGAAGTCGGACAAAAAGTGGGAATCTTCTGTCGCCTTCAAATACTTTTCCAGCTTCTACGCCTCCAATTGCAGCATTTACAACGTTTTGAACATCCCCAACATTGAGCCCGACTCGCGAAAGCATGTCGCGATTCAAATTCACAGACATAACGGGCAGACCACTCACTTGTTCTACTTTTACATCAGATGCTCCGGGTAAAGTTTGAATGAGCCCTGAAATTTTTTCGGCAGTTTCAAGCAACAAATCCATATCATCTCCAAAAACTTTAATTCCCACATCGCTTCGTACACCTGAAATCAATTCATTGAATCGCATCTGAATTGGTTGCGTAAATTCATACTGGTTGCCAGGAAGATCCTTTAAGTAATGCTCCAATTGATTGATCAATTGCGCTATAGAATTACTCGAATCTCTCCACTCTGACTTTGGCTTGAGCATAACAAATGTATCTGCAACATTGGGTGGCATCGGATCAGTAGCTACTTCTGCTGTGCCTATCTTGGAAAATACCGTCAATACTTCGGGGAATGATTTAATTTCACGTTCAACTTTTTGTTGCATTGCAACGGATTGAGTTAAACTAGTGCCAGGCACGCGCATAGCGTGCATAGCAACGTCACCTTCATCAAGACTTGGGATAAATTCACTTCCCATGCAAAAAAACAAAACGATGCAAGACACAACCAGGCAGCCTAGTGCAGTAACTGTAAAATTTTTAAAGCGAAAAACAAAATCCTGTGCTGTTTTGTAAAAACTCTCTGCAGCAGACACGACCTTATTCTCTTTTTCTTCCACTTTACCAGATAAAAACAATGCAACGGCAGCAGGAACAAATGTTACCGATAAAATCATGGCTCCAAAAAGAGCAGCTAAAACAGTAAATGCCATTGGAAAAAACATCTTTCCTTCGACACCACTTAAAGTCAGTATTGGAATATAGACCGCCATGATGATTAGTTCACCAAACATGGTCGCTTGACGTACCTCCATTGTGGCTGAATAGACCGTTTCCATTCTTTCTTCTAAAGTCAAATTGCGATTTAACTGATGAGATTTCTCGGCAAGGTGCTTAATGCAGTTCTCCACGATAATAATTGCACCATCTACAATTAGACCAAAATCTAGAGCACCTAAACTCATCAAGTTTCCGCTGATTTTCCCCTGCACCATTCCAAATGCAGTTATGAACATCGATAGTGGGATAACCATTGCTGTTAAGATTGCCGCTCTGATGTTGCCTAGGAAAAAGAACAAAACTGCAACGACAAGCAATGCGCCTTCGACAAGATTTTTAGCAACTGTTTTAATGGTTTTATCAACTAGATTAGTTCGATTGTAAATAGTGTCGAGTTCTATACCGGCAGGCAGGGATTTTTTAATGTCGTCAATTTTCAAAGCAACCGCTTTTGCAACCGTACGACTATTTTCACCCATAAGCATTAGCACAGTTCCAATCACTACCTCTTGTCCATCTTGCGTAGCAGCGCCCGTGCGCTGTTCGAGGCCATAACCTATGTCCGCCACATCCCGAATCAAAACGGGAACACCTCGGACATTTTTGACAACAATTCTTTCGATTTCAGAAATGGTGTTAACTTGACCAGGGATTCGAATCAAAAACTGTTCACCATTTTTTTCTATATACCCAGCCCCGACATTAGAATTGTTTGCTTCAAGGGCTGCCACAACGTCGTGATAAGATAAATTATAAGCGAGGAGTCTTTCGGGAAATGGAGCGATATGAAACTGCTTTTCAAATCCACCGATCGAATTGACTTCTGTGACGCCCTGTACATTGCGAAGTTGAGGTTTAATAATCCAATCCTGGATTTCACGAAGATCATGCGGTAGGTATTTTGATCCATCGGCCTTAACTGCCGCTGGAGATGGGCGAACAGAATACATAAAAATTTCGCCAAGCCCTGTTGCGATAGGCCCCATGGTTGGGTCAATTCCAGAAGGCAATTGACTACGTACTTGTTGGAGTCGTTCCGAGATAAGTTGCCTTGCAAAGTAGATATCGGTCCCGTCTTTAAAAATAACTGTCACCTGAGAAAGACCATAACGAGAAATTGAGCGTGTTTGTTCGAGTCCTGGAATTCCAGCCATTGCAGTCTCGATTGGGAAAGTTACACGTTGCTCAGTTTCGAAAGGTGAATAACCAGAGGCCTCAGAATTTATTTGTACTTGAACATTTGTAATGTCCGGAACGGCATCAATAGGTAAGCTTACTAATGACTTTATCCCAATAATAGTCACTAGCACTGCTATGCCGATCATTAGCCAACGTTGCTTTATAGAAGTTAACAAAATCTTTTCTAACACAATAATTCCTTCATTTTGATTCGATGCGGCTAATGTTCATGTGCTGCCGTTGATTTGAGTAATTCGGCTTTAGCAAGAAAGCTATTCTGACTCAAATACTGTTGGTCGTTTGATACGCCTGCCAATACTTCAGTCCAATCTCCATCAGACCGTCCTATTTTTACTGACTTTGCAGCAAGACCATCCTCTGTTCTGATAAACAATATGTGGCTGTCATTAATATTTTGAAGTGCCGATGTCTTGACAGCGATTGTTGCTGGATATTCACTTAGTGAAACCGTTGCTTCAGCAAAGCTTCCTATTCTCCATTTTCCCGAATCGTTGTTAATTTCAATTCGCAATTCGCAAGCTTGCGAATCTTCGTCCGCAACCTGCGATAAAAAGACAATTGTTCCCATTCCTTCGACACCAAGAGTTCGATCTTTAATGATCGCTTTCTGCCCAATTGCAAGGAGTCGTTTATCGGAAATGGGTACTTTTCCTTGGAACCATACCGTCTTAAGATCAACAACAGTGAGTATACTTTCATTTTCAGGAACAAATGTGCCTGCTATGACCTTTTTATCGGCGAGAATTCCGTCGATAACAGAACGGATGGAAAAGGTTGACCGAGTAGAAGTGTTTTCTATAGTAATTAATATGTCTCCTTTGTGGACAATATCACCGTAGTCTTTAGATACTTGCTTTACAATTCCACTGAATCTAGGACGAATGGTTAACTCTTTGTTTGGGTTTGCAATAACTTGACCGCGAATTGGAATTGTAGGCTTTAAAATTTGTGGACCGATGGATTCAATAGTCATGTCATTGCTTTCAAGAATATCTGACTCAATTTCAATGGCTGCCTCGGATTCCTCGTGATCATTATGAGCATCGTGGCCGCCATGCCCGCCATGACCTGCAGAAGATCCGCTGTGATTTGAAGAAAACAATATAGCCCAAAAACAAAACAAGAATGTGCAGACAATAATGGTCCGGATGGCATTGCGCTCGTCACAGTTTTTGATCAAAAAAATCGCATGCTTGACCTGACTTTTTACAAACGACACTGTCCTTGAGGTCAGATTTTCTAAATTTTTATATTGTCTATTACTTTGATTCATGGCCGTTTAGCCTTTTGTTCGTCTATTAGGGGAATATCTTTCATGGAAATGCTTGCAACTTTTCGTCCAATCCGATTCTCAAGGGCTGCCTTTTTTTCTAGAAATTCCAGATCTAGCCTTTTTCTGCGAACCTCGGAATTATATAGCTTTTCAGCGGCAGCGCTGTAGTCGCCTGAGTTCTTGTATCCTCTTTTGAAATCCGCATAGATCAAATCGTAGTAGTTTTTTGCTACTAAAATGTTATTTTTCTCTAAGTCAGATCTTGCTTGAATGGCCACCAGTTCGTTGTAACGAGTTTCGACATCAGCCATCATTTGAGATATGTTGCCTTGTAGGACAAAGTCAGCTCGCTCTTTTTCTGCTCTGCGCTCTTGTAACTCATAGGTAGAGTCAAACCCCGCAAAAATTTCCCAAGAGGCAACTACAGCAAAAGAGCTGTTCATTTGAGCTGAACTTTTGGTGGTTTCATTGGGCAAAATTCCAAACTTTCCCTCAAAATCTACTTTGGGTAGCCAACGACTCTGAGCGGAGGCAATTTGATGTTGCGCCATTTCTAGGTCTAAAGATGAAACAGTTAGGCTGGGAGTATCTTTAAGGCCAGTATTTATATAGTCCTTCAATGATCCATGAAGGTGAAGGTGTGGTAAGTCGCCCGTAGGGATTATATTCTTTGCAATATTCTCTCCAATTAATAATTTTAACTGAATGAGTGTTGCTAGGTAGTCTTGCTGTATCTGCGACAACTCGGAACTCAATTCAATGGCTCGCAGGTCAAATTCAACGACATCTGATTGAGAGCCGCTGCCGCGCGACGCTATTTGGCGAGCAAGTGCCTTTTGATCTTCGTTAATCTTGATAAATCTTGTCTTGATATCGATCAAATCTCTCGTAAAAAGTAGGTTTGCAAATGCGACTTCAACGGCATTTTCCAGTATCAATTTTTCAGATTCGTATACGATTTGAAGCTTTTTTGTTTCCAGGTTTGATAGATTTTTTTTGGCAATATCAAGGCCTCCACGATAGATATTCATAGTGGCTTGTAGGTAGGCAAATTTTGCGGAATTGTCATTTTCATTGGATTGAGTGTTTAATGAAGTCTCGGACCCCAATCTGCCTTCTATTGTAGGGTACATTCCAGAGGATGCTCTACCCTTCCTGGCTATAGCAATGTCGAGATCCGATTTTCTGGAGGCTAAATTTGCGTTTTTAGATATCGCAATTTCTTTAGCTTGTTCAATTGTCAGTTTGTTCGGTAGGGTTTCTTCGCTGAGCGCTGCGTCTGCTAATGTCAGCAATAGAAAACATAAAAAATTAATCGACATGACTGTCTCCACTTCTTTCTTTTGCATGGGATTGATCTTGCTTAGCAAGAAAAAATTCTGAAGCGGTATTGAATACCTCGTCTCCAGCTTGAAGGCCGCCCAATACTTCGCAATGAAGATAGTCGCGATCGCCGAATAAAACTTCTGTTTCAGCACCGACACGATCTGCGACTTTAAATAGTTTTCTTTTTTTAACACCATGATCACAAAAATTTGCAGGTAAACTCACCGAAACTGACTTTGTACTGACAACAATGGCTGCGGTTACAAACATTCCCGGTATCAAAGTGTCAGTTGTAAAATCCACTAATGCTGTTGCTGAACGCGTCTCTATATCTAGTATAGGAGAAATAAAACCAATTTTTGCGCGCACCGGTATATCATTGTTGTTGACTAAGAGAACATCTTGGTTTGGCACGATTTCTTTTAAGTCTTTTGCGGGAATATGAATTTTTGTTTGCAATATTGAGGTGTCGCCAACCGAAAAAATATCTTCTTCGGGGACAACGGATTGTCCTTCGCCACAATTTCTAGCCAATACAATTCCTTTTATTGGCGATGAAACATTTAATGTTTGAATACCTACATTGCTTTCAATGGTCGCTAGCGTTTCACCTGCTGAAACTCGATCCCCTATATTTTTAAATGTTCTCAGGACCACTCCAGGAAACGAAGGATGAATTCTCAAAGCAAATTTAGGATGAAAATCAATACTGCCTGGAGCCTTAACATAAGTTTCAATCGTTGCGGGACCTGCCACGGTGCCCTTTGACCCGAGACCATCGTCCGTTAGGTTTTCTGTGGGAGTTTTTGTTTGATTGTTAAAGAACAAGATTCGAATCGCTATCACGCAAATTGCCGACAATGTGATGCCACAGACAGCAATTGATATTGGATGCTTAAGTTTTTTTTTGAGACTCTCAGAAAGCATATTTGGCACCAACAGAAGCGAGGTTTCCTCGATTTTGCTGATTGCTCGCAAAACTTGCATACTTTTTCAATGCAATTTGAATCCCGTCAAAACCATGTTCAGTACATTGTGATCTCGAGAACATTGTTACCACTGGACCAATCTCCATTTGTGGAACAAAAAATGATTGGTTCATGCCATCCAATTTTCCGGTCTGAGTCAGCCAATCTACTCCTGCGGATGCAGCGATACCGATAGCAATATTATATTGTGTTAAGGGTTTTGAGGATAATTCCATACCAGTTTGAATTGGAATCCATTGAAGTGCCACTTCATCCTGAACGCTTAGACCCGATTCGGACTCCACATGATAAATGCCTTGGTCATAGAAAAAGCCAAAATGCGTAACAGAATTCAATTGAAAGTGGTCATTGGTTAACACTATGAATTCTGGCCCGCCAAAGGCGCCGGAAATACTGCCCGTGTTGTCTGTGTAATCAACGGAAAAATTCTGGTTTTTTAAGATAAACTTTGAGGGCATATAGATGCCCAGGGATGTATGAGACGATATACCGCCTTTTTGATCTTCGGATCTGACAGTTTTAGATTCGGTGTATATTTGACTGGAAATATCTTCACTCAAATTTAATTTTGGAGTCTGATCGCTTGGTACCTCTTGAGTATTTAAGGCTTTGCGGGTCACTGCTTGACACGGCGTAAAATGGCAGATTAAGAAAGTTACTGCCCCTAAATTAGTTAATATGTTTCTAGGCATTCAAATCTCCACATTTTTTCAGTTAATTAGCTTAATTTTCTGATTCAGTGACTCTAACTTTAGCAACAGTACCAAGCGCGGAATCAATGATGACTCCCTCCAGTCCAGTGGAGGTCATATCCAATTGAAATGTCAGAGCTGTTGGCAATGTCGCTGAAATGCTAGTTACTGCAGTGATTTTTCTCCAAAAAGGGCTATATTCTACAGTTGCAAATGGACACTCAAAATATTCATCATTTCCGGAGCCAAAATAGAATCTAGCGTTTCCAATTAAAGTCAAACCACCGGCTGCACCTGAATTTGGTATATTATTGAAACTTATCATTAATTTTTGGGGCAAATTAGCATTTGGGTGAGTATTCGTAACTTGGCCTAACCAACTTCCGGATGCTCCAAATGCATGATTATTGTTTTGTGGAGAAGGCAGCTCACTGGGAGATAGAGTCATTCGTCCCAGCACACCCGCTCGTTTTGAATACCATGTGCCGCTTATGATTCCTTTGTTCATATGACCAACCATATAGATGTCGGCAGTATCGCTACGAATGGACACTTGGCGTGTTAATGGATTGAATTCAACACGATCATATTCATACACGTAGGTTTCACGCGCGATTTTCGATTCGAGGAAAATCTTAACAGCGGCCGATAAGTGCAACCCGTCAGCGCTGTCTTGAGCTGAACTAAGGGTGACTTTCCCGTTTGCAAATGCTGGCGCTTTGTCCCATTCAAATATAGCGGCATATTGACCCTTAAGCGAAGGAGTCTCACCACCCAAATGCAATTGTGAAACTTTAATCAACTGAATCTTACCTGATTCCGAGGCGGAGGGGGCGGTCCAAGTACCAGTCAACGTGTCTCCAGATTTTTGGAGAGAAAGATTAATCTCTTTGAATTCAGAGTTTGAAACCACCAAATCAAGTCGACCACCTGCAAGACTAAAATCAGTTTTAGTGGTTGGGAAATTCACTAAATCAATCGTATCACCAGAGCCATACGTGTAGCTCAAAGCACCATTTAATGATGGAACAAGTACAGGATCTGTTTGGCCATTGTCAGATTCTGGTGTGTCTTGGACATCAATTTGCAGTGAAATATCTTGCGCGTATAGACTTGTATCAGTGGCTGTGCCGCGATAGTTTCCGACAACATTAGCGAGTTCAATTCGCTTCTTGTGAGCATTGAGTCGTAGCTGTTCTCGACGCACATCTCGCTCACTCATGGTTTTCTTTCCACAAGTATTAAGGCCTACAAGCATGACCATGCATGTTAACGTTGAAGTTAGTAAATTCTTCATATCTGGATCCCCCTGCTGTTCTGGTACTTATGGATACGAATTAAGATCCAACTCGGCGACTTTTCCAAGGCCGTCTGAAAGGACATCTCCGATAAATTGGCCATCAGGGGACATGGTTCCTTTAATAGTAAGGCCATAGTCATGGGTCTTTGCGGTCAGATACCTTGTATAAAAATTAAATTGAATATTTGTAAATGGAGTCTCGACGTACTCTAGTGAATCAAAGCCTCCAAGATAAAACCTTGCATTTCCTGACACTCTTACAGATGGAGATCCATCAGGGGTGGAGTCCTGTGTTGTGACAAAAGACATGGACACTCGCTCTGGCAAATTAGACTGAGGATTCTTATTGGTCAATTTACCGCGATAATAACCGGAAAGAGTTTTTACCAGCACTCCTCCGACAGGTGGCAGTGGTGTGCCAATTTTTTGGGCCTTAAATGTGCCTACACGACCAACTTGTGTGGAAAACCACTCGCCTTCTAGAATCCCATTTTTGAGAGTTCCAATTAAACTGACGTCGTTACCATCTTGGCGAACGCTCAGCTCTCTTGTAAGAAGGTTCAATGGGACGTCAGGATACTCATAGGTTAGGTATTCATTAGAATCCAACTCTCCAAACAGTACTTTTACGTTTGCTCCAACCTTAAGTTGCCCACCAACGTTGACAGTTCTCAGTGTGATTTTCGCATATTGATAGAATTCTGCGCCGTCGTGAAGAAGAATTGCCTGATAGAGCCCTCTGACGTCATCATTATTCTGTCCAAAAGCGTTTTGCGTAAAAAGTTGTCCCACAGAAAAAATGAGGACCATTAAACGATTTGAGATCAAATTTACTAGTTTCTTATTTGATTTAAACATATCAGCGGGATTTCCTTTGCTAAATTATTAACGTCATAGATACGGGGTACCTATTTCAATCAGAGTATTTTTGAATTGCGCGACGATTGAAAATCTTTAGACTATGATTCGAATTGAGGATGGAAGTACGGGTTGAGCGAGCGCAAGATTTCTGGATCGAACAACGGCAGATGCTGTTCTAATTTGTGATCTATTTGAATTGACTGGATTACTATTTGGCAAATAAAAAAATAGGTTCGCTAGATGAACACTCAAAGTTGAAGGTGGAGATAGATCCCTAAACAATCCTTCAAAAGGCACATTTGGAGGCTTTCTTGGCAACACAAATTGAGTCTCGAATACAATGCAGGTATTTAAATGATGCTTCGTAAGTTGCTCGGCGTTGTCGGGTGCTTGCTCGGCTTCTAACGCGGCGCTATTATTTTGTGCTAAAAAATACTCAAGTCCACATAAATGACAAGCAAAAAGGCTTGTCAAAATTGCAGTAATTGCAGCAATTTGACCAAAAATGCGAATGAGTGAAAATGGTTTCTTCATCCAATGAACTTACATTTTCACTTAAGATGTGGCAACTCAAATTGATTGTACTGATTTTTATGATTGGCCAAAGAAGCCAATCTAAAAGTTCGGGATTGGCGTGGCGACCTTCGTAGATGGAGAAGTGCCTAGATTCCTTAGACGTGAAAATCTGACATCGGACTAAAGGTGCTTAGTTTGTTGAGAAAACGGATATTTCATTGGATTTACTTTCAAATGTTTTTTCGGCGGAATTTCTTGAAAAGCGATAATTATCTGATAAGATTGAGGAATGCAGTGAACTGTCAACGTACTCATCTCGAATCGATAGTCCTTAATTGAAGAACCCGAAATTACTTATTACTTTAAGAAAGTGAGAGTTTAAAGAACTCTATAATATACTAAAATTATTGGCTAAATTTGATTCATTAAAGAGTCATTGTGAGGGGGCCGATTGAATAGATATCGAGGTAAATCAATGGGAGGGCCAATCTTATGTGTCGATTAATTTTCCTTTCAACTGTTTTTCTTTTTGCTACCTCCTGCAAAGAAGGCGGTTCCGATTCTCCCTCAAAAAAACCCACAAAGAGCCCTGCTGCTAATAGTGAGGGTTCCAATTCTTCAAATGGCGACGACAGTGGCGACTCAGATACATCTGCCTCTACAAGTGGACCTTTGACAGTAGGTGGAACCGCGAAGTTATCGGGCCAGAGCTTCACAGTGGTGGCTTCTAACAAATTAACATCAAGTGATTCGGAGTTGTCTGGAACAGGATCTGTAAAGGCTAGCTCAGGTTTGGGCTCAATAAAATCAAACAACCATTTTTCAATTTCCACAATGCTTAGCGAAGGTTCAGTCGTGAAATTAGTCGCAAATTCGACCGATAAGTTAGCAGGTGGAGTTGAGATAACATTTCAGGGTCTTAATAAGAAACTATCGGTTAAGGTCGGTGGAAAGGATTATTCTACTAAATTTAGCGCTGTTTCAATTGCCAAATCAGTAGAAATTGGCGTGGACATTCATAATGAAGAAGCAAATCCACATGTACTTATTTGGGTCAATGATTCTGCGTTTTCCGAGGAATCTGCAAAATTCAATACCGAGGCCGCAGGTGTCAATCTTTCAAGAGGAACCGGCACAGGTTGGGGTTTGATACTTACAAACGCTAAGGTTTCGTCTGCAAGTTCAGGAGCGGCAAAATTTAACGAAGAAGGCTAATCACGCAGGCATTTGAGCACTTGTGACCATGGATGGTAACATGAATCCGCATTTTAAAATTTTCATAGCGCTGATCTTTTTCGTGGCTTTCGGTTGCGCTAGCTCCCTATTGTCACAAACAGATAATGGTGGCCTGCAGATGTCCGTCGCGGGAGATTTTCAGGGTGAATTTGGCTTACAACCGACTTCAGCACCTGATCGCTATGAACCACGTGAAGCCGAATTTCAATTTTTTGCTCCGGTTGATCACCTCTTTGATGCATCGCTATCATTTGCGGCCCATCAAGAGAAGGGCGTTTACTTAACCGAGCTGCACGAAGCCTTTATCGGCTCGACAAAAATGATTCCGCGAAGTCGATTTAAATTGGGCAAATTTTTTCTTGGTATTGGCAAACTAAATCAGACTCACCGCCACGATTGGGCGTTTATAAGTCCTCCTAAAATTCATGAAGAAATTTTCGGGGAAGAAGCTGTGGGAGACAACGGAGGCGAATTTACAACGCTCATTCCCCTGCCTTTTTTTCTAGAAGCAACACTTGGCGTGACAAATGGATGGACATTTGGCCATGCACACGGCCTCGGAACTCGCCCTCAAACTCCAACTCATTATGCACGCGTCGCAACATTTAAGGAGATTGGAACCGGGGGTTTTCAATTGGCAGGAAATTTCCTGCGACGCGTTGATTACGAAGGTACATCGATGACTCTTTTCGGGGCTGATCTTGTTTTAAAACTCAAAAAAGAAGGAACGACAAAATTTCTCCTCCAAGGAGAGTATTGGCGCAGAAGTTTAACTCCAAAAGCAAAGCCTGCAGACGATGATACAGGCGAAACGATAAATCCCAAAAGCGAGATTACTCAAGGATTCTATTTATTCCCTGATTTTCGAATCAGGAAGAACGCAACGGTTGGAATGAGAATTGACTACGTCATTCCGCCAGACCCCGAAGAAGAAGGTGCAAAAGTTGAAGCTTTTTGGGGAGTCGCACCTCAAATTTCCTATAGTCCAAGCGAATTCTCCAGATTTCGTTTGGGAATGAACTACAGAAAAAAAGCAGCGGCTCATGAGCACGAAGGTGAAACTGAAACGGGGGGTGAAGAAGAAGCGGGCGAGGAGTCCGAAGCGAGTAAATCAGAATATGACAAATCTATTGAAGTACAGGTCACATTTATATTGGGTTCACATCCAGCTCACGATTTTTAGGAGAAAAATACATGAAAAAAATTGTCTTATCGCTATTGGTTGTTGCGTCTAATTCAAGTTTTGCAGGGACAATAAAAGTTGTCACAACTCTAACCGATATTGCATGGGCCGCTAGGGAGATTGGTGGGTCAAATGTCAGTGTGGAGTCCTTTCTAACTGGCTCGGAAAACCCTCACTTTGTCGATGTAATGCCGTCCTTTGTCCAGATGGCATCAAATGCTGATGTTGTGTGTTCAGTGGGACTCGACCTTGAAATTGGTTGGCTTCCGAAGGTTCTTGATAAATCTGGCAACTCGAAAGTTCAAAGTGGTGGAAAGGGATTTTGTGAGTTGGGTAAGGCCATATCTCCTCTTGAAAAACCACCTGGAGCGGTAAACCGGTCCATGGGCGATATGCATCCCGCCGGCAATCCTCACTTTTGGTTAAGTCCAAAGCACCTTGCAGAAGCTTCAAAGGAGATAAGTAAGGTCTTGTCAAAAGTAGATCCAAAAAATGCATCGACCTATAGCAAAAACTATTCAGCATTTAAGAAAAAACTTGAGGGGATACAAAAATCAACACAAGCGCAGCTCGCATCCGTAAAAGCAAAGCTATCTAAGAGCGTGATTATTGAGTACCACAAAGATTTTTCATACTTCTTTGATTGTTATGGAATCACATCGTTTGGAAGTGTTGAAGAAAAGCCTGGTGTGTCGCCCTCTGCGGGCCGTATCAGTGAAGTGGCGGCAGATGCTAAGTCAAACAAGGTCAAGCTTGTCCTTGGCACACCTCATAGTGACAGAAAGGTTTTAAATAAATTTAAAGATATTGCCAAAATCAAAGATTATGTGACGCCTATTTCTATTCAGAAATCTGGAAAATTTAACAATTATGCTGCCATTCAAACTGCATTGGCATCGGCAATTGCAGGGGCTTTGAAATAGTAAATTTAAGGATACCTCATGGAAATAATGCTACAAATTGAGAAATTATCATATGGGACTCCAACGGGACGTCCTCTCGTTAAAGATGTTTCATTCAACGTCTCAAATGGTGATATTGCCGTCATCAAAGGGCCAAATGGGATTGGGAAGTCTACATTCTTAAAAATAGTCTCAGGCTTTCACAAACAACTAAACGGTCGAATTAAGAATTTTTCAGGACCGGAAAAAATGGTGTTTTTTCCTCAGATTTCTGGAGGCGAGTTTCACATAGATTTGACAATTTTAGATGTTCTAAAAATCTCACTTGGCCGAAGGTTTGATACTGCAATGATTTTAGACTTTGGACTTTTGAATAAAGGACACTTTTCGAGGAGTTGGAACACAGCAAGTGGTGGGGAAAAACAAAGAACTCTTTTGACTAGAGTTTTTTTGCAAGACTCCAATGTTTTGGTACTAGATGAGCCAATGAACCACTTGGACAAAGAAACGCGACTCCAAGTAAAGAAGAAAATATTAGATTACGTCAACAACACTGGCCAACAAAAGGTGCGACGTGCTGTGATTCTGGTGACTCACGAAAGTTTTGAATCAACAGATTTAAAGCGCGGAAATCTGATCAATGTTGATCTAGGACAATTTAAATATCGACGTAGGTCACAAGTAACCAGCAAAATCGCGACGGAGCTAACCTAATGTACTCACCATTACAAGCATTGTCATCCTATTGGCTTGCAATTTTGATAAGCAGTGTGGTTGCTGCCAGCTTAGCCATTTTGGGTATGCATTTGGCAGCACGGGATCGATCCGTACAAACGCTATGCGTGACACAAGGATCTATGTTTGGCGTGTTAATCGCTTTAGGTATTGGAGGCTATTTTCATGAGAATTTTTTTACGACGTCGATAATGCCTTTGATTGGCGCGTTTGTTTTTGCAAATGTGACTTATAAAATTAGCGAAAAATTTATTGCAGGGAAACTGGCATCAAAGAATACAGTGCTCGTGGCAATATTTGCGATTTTGATTTCATTTTGCCAATTGGCAAGCGCATTGTTTCCTTCCCTCGAAAGTCATATGACGCAGAAGTTCTTTGGTGATTTAGCAACGATTGCAAACAAAGAGTTGATTCTTATCTTGATTGTATCTGTAGCTGTGGCGGTTCTTCTAATTAAGAATTGGAAGGATTTTTCTTGCGAATCATTTGATTTGGCACTCTTTGGTAGAGCGGGTATTTTTGGGGGACGGCAAATCGATCCAAGAATATTTCAGATAAGCTCGTTTGTTTTGATCTGTATCTCCGTTCAAGCTATGGGCTTTTTGTTTACAACCGGAGCCTTGCTGATTCCCACAACAATTCAAGGAGTGATTCGATCTCGGGGCTTGTGGCGGCATCACGTTTCTGTTGCGATTTTAGCGAGTAGTGCAACATTTATTGGATTTAGTTTGTCTATCATGAGTGGAAAATTGCCAACGGTTCCAACTATCATATTTATAATGACTATTTTAGGCTACCCCGTCTTAAGACTTTTGAGTCGCAGTCCTTTGGTGGCAGAAGTCTAAATTTAGAAAGTGGTTATAACAAAGCACGTTTGGAGTTGGTTTAAAAAATTATATTTTTTTTTGTTGTAAATCCTTTTCGATTTCAATCTATAAACCTTTACCTACAGCCATTCACATCTTAAACACCTCAATAAATCGGTTGTTGAGAGCTTGGGTCCTTAAGACTCTGGAGCGAAGATCAATTTTTAATCACGAGAGGCGCTTGTTTTTTTTTGCTCTCGAGAATAGCTAATCATTGAAGCTTGCCAAATGTGGGGTAAGTCTCCATTTTCAAAGGACCAGCGGATATCAAAAAAGACATTCTCTATTTTGAATTTGTTATAAGCGTGGTGTTAAAATTAGAAAGACTCATGTAGCCATTTTTTGTGGCTTCTATTACTATGGTGATCATGACTCTTTCGAGCTTTTTTAAAGGAGCTCCAACAAGTCCCAAGCCAATTAGGGTACAAAAGATGATCAAAATTTCGTTAAATCTTAGCATTTGAAACTCCAAATTTGTTTTTGCCGATGCCCATCTCATTCAACCGACGGATCACGTTAGTTTTGGATATGCCTATAATTTTAGCAACTTCTCTTGTAGTTAGCTTGCCGTTGTTATAAAGTTTTCTGATTAACTGATCGTCGATTCGAGGCGGCGACCACTGCACCAGAAGCTCTTTCGCTACGGTTATAGGTTCGACTATAGGGGCGTCACGCCCACCACAGCAATGAATTCGAACCGTTGTCCCAAAGGGCCAGCGGTTCTTTCATTTTTGGTGCAGAGCCTTCAGACTTTTTTAGGGCTATGCCTTCTTCGAGCAGAGCAAAGGATTTAAATTTGCAGGACGCATGATAGTACTTCGGCGTGAGAGTTATGGGGCCGGTGAGCCGCCGCAGCGTAATCGCCGACTTTTCTGTTCTTTCTTCAAGCAGATGTTTTAGATTACCGATGCAGTGTTCAATCCATTCGCGTGGCGGCGGTTGAAATGATTGTTCTTTGGCTGATTCGAGGCTTTCGACATCTTTTTTTAAGTAGTTTGCTTTCTTTTCCTCGATTTCGACAGCATCAGTTATCGAAGTAGTAGCGCGACCTTCAGCAATAAATTCAATAAAATTCTTTAGTCTGGTCTCAGCACGATTCAATTCTATCTTTTTGAGGCGTAGCTCTTCTGGAATATACGAAAAATGATCTTTGATTTTTTCTGCGGTCTTCTGAAATATAAAGTCCAAAGCGTCGGCTTTAAATACCTTGTCGTATAGAATCTTGATAAAATGATCTTCAAGGCGTTTGCGTGATATCATCATTTTATTGTCGCAAGTTTTTTTGACGGAATTGAGACAACCATAGTAGCCACCGTTCTTGCCGCTAACAAGCGAGATACTTCCGTCACAGACGCCACATCTGAGGCCGCCAGATAAAATATGCGGTGGATGAGTCAAGACGTAGCTTTTTTGTCTGCCTTCAAAGCCCTTCTTGCCCTTCATCGTTGGATACGTGTGTTCAATCTCACTCCAGCGTTTCTGGGCGAGCTTCCACATGTCGTCAGAGATAATCCTCATTTCTTCTCTGACTTGGATTACCCATTCCTCTTTGGGGCGTGGCACCTGTTTTGTGCGCCCAGTCATGGGATCTTTCTTCGCTTGGGTTTTGTTCCAGGTGTATCGGCCGAGATACTTTTCGTCCTTCAAAATTCTCGCAATCGTCGAGACATTCCAGCCCCCTTTGAGTCGATTTTTTGTTGGGGTTTCGTTCTGATTTAATTCCTGTGCAATCTTCGTAATGGCTTTGCCAATGCAAAAATCTTTATAAATACGCAGAATCATTAATGCTTCTTCAGCTACGATCACTCGTTTAAAACCATTGGCACGAAGACGGCCCTTTTTGTCATATTTGGTTTCACCATCAGGGACTGATTTATAGCCGTAAGTTGACCCCCCCATGGAGTAACCCCGAAGCACTTGGCCCATCTGCCCACGGTGAGTTTTTTTCTTAAGATCGCTGAGATAAAGTTCGTTGATGATGCCTCGGAATTGATAAGCGACTTTAGCATGTTCCTCTCGCATATCAAGGCCGTCGCTCACCGAGATGAGGTTTACACCCCAAAACTGGAATAGACAGAGCATGGTGTTAAAATATTGATTGTCCCTCGATAAACGCGATGAATCATCGACCAGAATCGCATCGAATAGTTTATCTTCGGCAGCCTTCTTCATGGATTCTAGCCCAGGACGATTCCTGAGTGATCCTGACTTTGCCTCGTCAAAATAAATATGCTTATCAAGGACGAAAATATCACTTCGAGCAGCATAATCTTTGCACACTCTGATCTGGTCATCAATACTCTGCTCACGTTGGTTGTCGCTAGAGAATCTAGCGTAGATCGCTGCTCTCATCTCGTGCCTCCTGCCGGTCTTCGCTTTGTTTTTTCTTCATAGCCTCAACAAATTTCTCTGCCAAAATCTCCGCAATATGCTCAAGAAGTTCTAGCGATTCCTTAGAGAGCGCTGGTTCTTCTGATGATTCTGTTTTTTGAGTGAGATTTGACATCTGATATTAATAGACAATGTCTATTAATATGTCAATCAATTAATAGACATTGTATATTAGAAGATCTTCCGTGCGATCTGCTTTAAATCAAAGACTAAATGTGAGTCATATCCATCAGGCAAATCTTCCAGATGGTCAATCTTTGGCGATTCTTTACCTTTGGAAGCAATCACTTTGGCGAGATCAAAGCCAGCCACGATTAAAAATTTCTTCGCTTGTTTCACGGTGAAGACAAGATAGGTCCCTGCATAAAAATACAGCTCAATGTCGAGATTTTTTTCTACGCATCTTAAATACTCAAGAAGGTTAAAACCCTTGATATGACGCTGGGTAGAGCGTTCAAACGACCTGAGTAGCTTGATGATCGCGGCTGTTGTGAGGACTGGAATCTCGTAGCGGCGAATAGATAACGAAAGTGCAAATTCGAAAAGATTCCGCTCAGAAAACTCGCGGTGGACACCACGGCCCTCTGTCTCTTGCAAATCAGGTTCAATAACGCCTTTTTCGCACAGGTGGATCAGCACGTGTTGCTTAACGTTTAGCTTTTCTTGGATTTGTTTTAAAGTAAGCGAGTTCGTTGACATAATCGACATTGTCTATTAATGTTTCCTTGGAGTCAATTTATAAAAACTTGAGTTGCATTACTTTTGGAGAATCTGCTTATGAAATACAATCTTAATTCTATCGTTAAAAAATTCTTCTTAACTACCTCTCTATTCCTCCTAAACCTCACTGCTGCAAATGCCGAGACTTTTAAGAACCCCATCCTTCCACCAAGCGACGCTTGGCAAGCACCGCTCACAAATTGCGTCCTGACAGCCTTTAAAAGTGCATCTGGACTCACTTTCCGGTCTACCTTCATTGCTAATGGCCCCACATTTGCTCACGACGCAGCAGGTGCCGATATCAAAAATAAAGCTGAATTCTTGATCGCAGGAGAACTTACCTCGGGCGAGCGTCACGGATTCAAAACTCATTTCAATAGCTTAGATGGTCAAAACTGGAGTCTCTATCAAGACTCGCAACACGGCATCGGTATGACAAGTGGGACCATGGATTCAAACGTCAACGTCTATAACTACAAAACTAACGACTTGGCTTTTATAATGGATCTGGCACCTTGTCGGACTTACATTGAACATTAAGACTTTCAAGCCATCTTATTGCTCGCTTAATCGTCTTATATTCTTCTCCTAAGGCCTCACTGATTTGATGGCAGTTCATACCAAGCTTTTGGAGGTCTTGTACCTTTATGCTAATTTCTTGGTAGCGGAAGGGTTCACTGACAAATACGGAGAACTCAATGGGGACTTCTGAGGTGGTTCGAATTGGTGTCAAGCGTGTCCACCAA
>JAPLFV010000107.1 GCA_026390495.1 Pseudomonadota bacterium
AGCACATTTCCCATTGATTCCTATAGCCATAACTATCGGTCTCTTTTTGACGGGACTGAAATCCTATCTTTGTCGATTTGCGTTTTTGGCATCTGCATTCTACATCTTACTGTACTACCTTTCATGGAGAGCAGTGAACAGTCTCAATTTAAAGGATCCCGTTGGAGTCATTGCAAGCTTTCTACTGCTCATCGCTGAATTTTACGGAGTTGCTTCACTATTGTTACTTTGGCTACAGGTCGGAACACCAAAAAAATCTAACGGACAAACAAAGAAAATTGAAAATGACCTGAATCTCATTCTCAATCTCAATATGGCAAACATTCTTTCTGACCAGATAAAATACGAACCAACCGTGGATATTTATATTCCCATTTACAATGAACCTATACAAATACTGGAAGCAACACTTATTGGCGCAACATTTATGGATTACGAAAAAAAATCTATCTTTGTATGCGACGACGGTCATCGCTATGAAGTAGAAAAACTAGCTCAATCTTTTGGCGCTACATATCTCAAAGGACCAAAAAAACAAGCAAAATCTGGGAATATAAACAACGCCTTAAAAAATTCAAAAAGTGAATTTTGCGTTGTTTTTGACACTGATCATATCCCTACGAAGGAATTCCTTAAAGAGACCATTAAGTACTTCCGTGACGACAAACTTGGATTTATTCAAACTCCCCATGTGTTCTACAATCAAGACATCTTTCAAAGAAGCTATTCTTGGTTCAAAAATTTAGGCAATGAACAAGACTTATTTAATCAAGAAATTCAGGATAGACGAAATCAGTGGGGCGGCACATTCTTTGTTGGAAGCGGCGCAGTCTTTCGCCGAAAAGCCTTGGAGGAAATCAATGGATTCAAACTCGGAACCGTAACAGAAGATATTCATACTAGCCAGGAACTACACTCAAGAGGTTGGACCTCTAGGTTTGTTGCAAAAAATCTTGCCGTAGGGCTTTCTACCGATACACTTCGAGCGTATCTCGTTCAGCGCACTCGCTGGATGCAGGGTTGTTTGCAAATTTTTTTCAAAGACAATCCTATTCTAAAGCAAGGTTTAACGACCCGTCAGAGGCTCGGATATTTCGCCTCACTTTGGTATTTCTTTTTTCCGCTAGCTAGAGTTATCTATTGGCTGAGCCCGCTTTACTTCCTCTTGGCGCACGGGCATCCCCTTCTGTGTGATTTCTCTGCGCTACTTTCTTATCTGTTACCATTCATGCTCCTAAGACCGATGATTACTGGAATATTGATGCCTGATTGGAAGAGGGGCATCATGGGAGCTATCTATGAAGCGGCCATAGTGGCTCCACTTGCAGTCGCATCCCTTCGACTTTTGATACCAACAGAAATAGAGTTTGCGGTTACCCCAAAAAGCAAGAATGACCAAGCTCTCTGTTTTGACTGGAAGTCTACCCTTCCTACAATTGTGGTTCTCCTAATGAAATTCGTGGCCATTGCCAAAGGCATCATTGAAATGATGCTATTCGGAATCGAATCCGATGCCTATGTATTTAATATGGGGTGGGCCATAGTGAATCTAATATTTA
>JAPLFV010000210.1:0-6618 GCA_026390495.1 Pseudomonadota bacterium
AGTTGTCGATAGTGCCGTGACTGCAGGAACGTCTTGTACATCTCTTACCGGAACAGCTTCGTTTGATACGACGACGGGAGTCCTTTCATGGACTCCCGATGTGACGGTGTGGGGAAGTTTCGAGTTAAAAGTGACAGGAACAAGTGGAAGTCAGAGCTCAATAAAATATTTAGCAATTGCCGTTCGTCCAAACTATGTGGCGAGTAATCTCATAGGAGCTTGGGATGCTCAGTTTGCAGATTCGACGCAATCAGTGACGGGGAATTATCTAAGTTGGAAAGATCTAAGTGGAAACAGTAACCACGGATCAATCAGTAACAGCAGCAATGCTAGTTGGTCTGGATCTGGGACTGCATCTAGTCCTTATGCACTTAACTTTAATGGCAGTGGCTCGGTGGATTTTGGAACCGCTGGAAGCTCGTCGACTAAGATGATGTTTTCTGGTTGGGTGAATCCATCTAACACAAATTCTAGTAGCGAGAGTGTGATTTTAGGAAACAGTGGCAATGCGACGGGCAATGGTTTTACAGTCAGACAAAAGCCGAGCTACCGTGATGTGGTGATGAGTCTGAATCCAGTTGGATATTGGAGGCTCGGTGAGACGAGTGGAACGACGGCTATAGACTTAGGGAGTGGTGGAAACAATGGAACTTATACGAATGGTCCGACATTGGTACAAGCTGGTGGATTGACGAGTGATGAAGATAAGGCAGTGAGTTTTGATGGCTCAAGCCAGTATGTATCAACTGGCTATACAACAGCACTTGGAACATCAAATTTTACCTATTCTTTATGGTTCAAAACTTCGACCGCTGGCACTATCGGTGGATTGATTGGCAAGCGAGTAGGTGCAAGTGGCGGTTACAGGCAGTTTTCTCTTTCTATGGCTGGAGATTCTGCCGCGAATACATCCGGTACAAAATTGGTTTTCAATGACTATGATGTCACCAATTCTAGCTTGGGAATCACGACGTCTTCCTATGCAGACGGTAATTGGCATCACGCAGTTTTAGTTCGCAATGCCACGAACACATCGCTCTATGTCGATGGGGTTCTGCAAGCCTCTATCGCATCTACGATACCTAATCTAACTCGAACAGATCCTATATTTCTCGGAAATTCGGGGGATGCAGGGGCTGCAAGTTCTTCTTATTTTCCAGGATTATTAGATGAAGTGGCAATCTTCAGTAGTGCATTATCTCCAGCTCAAATTGCACTCCTTTATTATGCGGGCACAACAGGAAAAAAAATGGATTTCGTTATTGGCAAAAGTTATCAGGGTGTCGTTCTTGCTGATAGTCCAATAGGATACTGGCGAATGGGAGAAACAAGTGGAACCACAGTCATAGACAGCTCGGGAAATGGGATGAATGGTACGTACATAAATAGTCCAACGCTTTCTGTTGCGGGGCATATTACTGGTGATTCTAACACTGCTATTACCCTTAACGGTTCAACTCAATACGCGACTGTGTCTCATTCAAGTACGGCCATTACAGGCGCCATGAGCGCCGAAGCTTGGTATAGAAGCAGTAATGTTGCCATTGGCGAACAGCAAATTTTATCAAAATTTCCAGGTGGTGATACCAATTATTATTTTGGAATCTATCAAAGCAAAGTCGAATTGGCAGTCACTGGAAATCAATACAAACAGAGCACCAGTACGCTTTCGAACAATACCCTATATCATCTAGTTGCAACATATGACTTATCAAACGTTCGTTTTTATATAAACGGAATCCTCGACGCGACAGTTCCACTGACGGTTACGCCGGTATCTTCAGGCTCACTTCTCAATATCGCTCGATATTCAGGCGGCAATTCCTATGTATTTGGAACTCTCGACGAAGTTGGTCTCTATAACTACACACTATCTCCAACACAAATTGCAAACCATTATAACGCAGGCATCGGCACTTACGGCGGCACGTGCACCAGCACGTCCGGCTTCTCTTCATCTGCATGGAACTTTATTTCAGCGCTTTTCGACGGCAGCGCCGCTAGTTTTTATGTAAACGGTCGTCAGGAATGTACTGTTAGTTCTGTCCCACAGAAGCTGAGCTCTGCTTCAACAAATTTAACTGCGGGCTCCACCTCTACTGGAGCAAAGGGCTGGATTGGATACTTAGCTGATCTTTTTCTTTATGGTACAAATGATGGTTCTGTTGTTGCGACTGCTGCCAATATTAAAACCAATTTCGATGCTACAGCTGATCGTTATCGTCAGAATCCTCTAGGCAATATTGTGACGAATGGACTGGTTTTAAACCTTGATGCTGCAAATGCTAAACAAGGATTAAGACCATTTGCAAATGGTTGTGCTTCAACAGATCTGAATTGGTTTGACTTGTCAGTGTCTGCGTTTACGGGTGTCATAAATAATTTCTCTTCCTGTGGAAGTGCGAAGGGATGGAATGGTGACGGATCTGCGACGATTGCAAGTGCGGCTGGTCCTTATCGTTTGACATTTAATGGCACCAATAACTATGTTGATCTTGGGGCGTTGAATCCTATCACTGGAAATCAAATTTCCGCATGCGCGTGGATCAATGTTCCGACAAGTTCTAACATTCCACAGTATGCCGCAATCGTTTCAAAGGCAGCGGATACTTATTCATGGCAGCTGGGTGGTGATGGGACCAGCTCAAGTAACAAGATTGCATTCAGCGGCTTTCCTTCATCATGGAGTACTCAAGCTATCAGTAATACCACCATGAATGATGGCAACTGGCATTATGTTTGCGGGACTTATGACGGCTCAATTGGGTCGGCCAATATCAAGCTATATGTTGATGGTTCGCTTCAAAATACGACCGCTAATCGCACAGGCAATATTCCCAGTACATCCGACCGCCTCGGAATTGGGGCATATATCAATTCTTCATCTGTCTCTGCAGGTTTCTTCAGCGGGCATATTGCTAGCGTTGCCCTTTACAATATCCCTTTAACTGCAACTCAAATCACTCAAAATTGTAACGCTCATAAATCACGATTTGCAGGGGCTACTTGCAATTAGATAATTTTGAGTATCGGAAAAATGGATGTCTTTTCAAGCTAAAATTAGTCAGTTACCTATGAGTCAAGTTTTTATGAGATTTTGTGAGATTCTTTTTGGATTGGCTTTTCATTTCTTCTTCAAGAAAGTGCCATAATTTCCGATACCTTTCCTATAAAGAGAGGGTATTGCCTTGTTGATTCGTGATTTAAAATCATGGTTCGATGAGCGATTGCGTATATGCATATCGCTGAGCTTGTTATTTTCTTGTCAGCAAGAGGGAGCTAACAACGCATTTTCAAAATCTAACAGGATTCAATCCGCTGGTGGAGGAACAACGTCGACGACTGAGAGTCCATCGCCGACACCATCAACATCAGCGTCATCAACATTTTCAATCACATCATTTAGTGACCGCGTGTTTCCAGTGAATGCATTGACGCAAGGAAACACACTAAGCCTTGATTGGAACAACGTAACTACTGGTACTCCTGGTAGCGATACAGGCATGACGTATTCTTGCGTGTATGACCGAGTTGTAGATAGTGCCGTGACTGCAGGAACTTCTTGTTCATCTCTTACCGGAACAGCTTCGTTTGATGCGAAGACGGGAACACTTTCATGGACTCCCGATGTGACGGTGTGGGGAAGTTTCGAGTTAAAAGTGACGGGAACGAGTGGAAGTCAGAGCTCAATAAAATATTTAGCAATTGCCGTTCGTCCAAACTATGTGACGAGTAATCTCATAGGAGCCTGGGATGCTCAGTTTGCAGATTCAACGCAGTCAGTGACTGGTAATTATCTAAGTTGGAAAGATCTGAGTGGTAACGGTAACCATGGTTCTATCAGTAACAGCAGTAATGCTAGTTGGTCTGGATCTGGGACTGCATCCAGTCCCTATGCAATTAACTTTAATGGCAGTGGCAATGTAGATTTTGGAACCACTGGTAGCTCATCGACTAAGATGATGTTTTCTGGTTGGGTGAATCCATCTAACTCAAACTCGAGTAGCGAGAGCGTGATTTTAGGAAACAGTGGCAATGCAACGGGCAATGGTTTTACGGTGAGGCAAAAGCCAAGTTACCGCGATGTAGTGATGAGTTTAAATCCCGTTGGTTACTGGAGACTCGGCGAATCGAGTGGAACGACGGCAACGGACTTAGGATCTAGTGGAAGCAATGGGACTTATGTTAACGGGACTCTGTTAGCGCAATCGGGAGCACTGGCTGCAGATTCTGATACCTCATCTAGTTTCAATGGTACCACTCAATATGTTCAGATTTCAGGATCATCAAGCCTAAAGCAGGTAGCGACATTGACAATTTCGGCTTGGGTTTATCCAACGGCCACTGGATCATGGAATAAAGCACTTGTTTTTCCATATGGTTCATCAAGCTGGGCAGCGCCGTATTTTTCATATCAGCTGGGTGCTGATGGAGGAAAACCACACGTAGGCTTCTCAGTAGACGGGGTTTATACTCATGGTTCTTTGTCAAGTTCGACGTCTTATATCTTAAATACATGGACTCATGTCTTAGGAACCTTCAATAATGGAATAATAAAGTTGTATGTAAATGGAGTCTTAGACAGTACGAAAGATGTGACGGCCTTTGGGACATCCATCCTATATTCGTCAAGATCGGATGCTTCAATTGGATGCAATGCGGACTACTTTGTAGCTGAATGTTGGACGGGAGAGATTGACGAGGCAGCTGTTTTTTCGACGGTAATGAATGCCGGCCAAGTTGCATCCTTGTACCAAGCCGGCACAACTGGCAAAAAAATGGATTTCGTGATTGGGAAAAGTTACCAAGATGTGGTGCTAGCTGATAGTCCTAAAGCGTATTGGAGACTCGGAGAAACAAGCGGAACCACCGCAGTCGATGTTTCCGGAAATGGACTTTCTGGGGAACATAAAAACGGGGTGAGCATTGCTCAAACGGGTGGTATAGCCTCCGATAGTAATTCCTCCGCGTATTTTGATGGAACAAATGATTACACTCTCATGTCGGATATTGCTTTAAGCGGCGCATTTTCGATATCGTTTTGGATGAAAACTTTTGCAAATGGTGTTCCAAGTAGCTGGAACACTCTGCTGCGTATAAATGACAACAATCATTCCTTTTATTTGAACATGGGGACAGGTCTTTATTTGGAATCGGCAACCGGAACAAAAACCTTTACAGGCAAGGGAGTCTCGGATGCTCTGTGGCATCATATTGCTCTGATTAGAAATAGTTCTAACGTTATAACTGTTTATGTCGATGGAGTTGCGGATAGTAATAACCCGACTAAGAGCGGCACATTCTACTTTCGCGGCCTTGGTGCTAGTACACCAGCAATGGAATACTTTAAAGGTAATATCGATGAGGTAGCATTATTTATAAATGAACTTTCAGCAAGCCAAATCCTAGCTCACTACAACGCTGGTATCGGAGGCTACGGAGGCTCTTGCACCAGCACTTCTGGTTTTTCTGCATCTACATGGAACTTCATTTCAGGACTCTTCGAGGGCAGCACCGCAAGTTTCTATGTGAATGGTCGTCAAGAGTGCACAGTCAGCTCTGTTCCGCAAAAACTGAGCTCTGCATCCACAAATTTAACCGCTGGTTCTACCTCGTCAGGATCTAAAGGTTGGCTTGGATATCTTTCAGATCTTCTTTTTTATGGAACTTCGGATGGCTCTTCAGTTGCTACTGCGGCAAATATTAAAACAAATTTTGACGCAACAGCAGATCGATATCGTCAAACACCGGTAGGAAATATTGTGACGAGTGGACTTGTGTTAAACCTCGATGCGGCAAATGCAAAGCAAGGTCTGAGGCCCTTTGCAAATGGTTGTGCTTCGACGGATCTTAGTTGGTTTGATTTGTCGAGTTCTGGATTTATTGTAACGCTTGCAAACTTTGCTACGTGCGGAGTCACGACTGGTTGGAACGGCAGTGGTGTTCCAGGGATCCATATCGCCTCACATTTGATGGAATTAATGACAATGTTAGTATTCCATATAGTTCATCTTTAGATTTTGGAACTGGAGATTTTGCTGTTGAGGTGTGGGAAAAATCTTCATATACCGGTGGATATCAAAGTATGTTTGCCAAAGACACTGCAGCAAGTGGAAATGGAATTGATTTATATATAAATCAGACCACCGGGACGCTTCGAACATGGGTCGGCGGTACTTCAAGAAATGGATCGTTGAATATCGCAAATGGCGCATGGCACCAAATCGTGGTCGTGAGGAACAGCGGAATTGTGACCCATTATATAGATGGTGTGATTGATGGGAGTGGATCTGCGACAGGGAATACAAATACTGCTAGCTCTAAAGTTTGGATTGGAAGGACAGATGACAATGTCTACTATTTTAATGGCTCGCTGCCAGTGGTCGCTGTTTACAATCGAGCCCTTACTCAACCAGAAGTCCTTCAAAACTGTAATGCTCGTAAAGGTCGCTATTCTGGCAGTACTTGCAATTAGAAGGTGATACTCAAAAATGCTATTTGGTGTGAGCCAATCTAGCTTGGGATTTTGAGTTTAAGTGACTCTTAAAGCAGACCCGCGAAGAATTTGTCATAGTCCATGACTTCAATTTCATGTGCTGCGTGTCGTCGGTGATAGTC
>JAPLFV010000210.1:6636-8118 GCA_026390495.1 Pseudomonadota bacterium
GATAGTCTGTCTTCGTTACTAATTGATAGTTGTGCTTTGTTGCAAATAATTTTGAAAAATGAATTAGATTTTGACTTGGTTCTTCTTTGTTGGACTTACATTCAACCAACATCCAGGGCTCGCCTGCGCTGGTGATGCAAAAATCCACCTCTCTTTTATCCTTAGTTCTCAAATAATGGAGTTCAAATTCTCCTTGTGCGGTATCAGTCCAAAACTGACAGCATTTTAGAAGGTGCAGTGCCGTCAAATTTTCAAGTTTTTTTGCTTTGTCTTTTAATCTTAGAATATCAAAAAGGTAAACTTTTGGTTGTGCCTTGAGTGAACGCTGAATTTTCTTGGAATAGGGTTTTACTAAAAAACAATAGTAGAGTGCCTCCAAAACTTTAAGCCATTGGTGAGCTGTGCCGTAGGCTACTGAGCAATCATTGCGAAGACTGTTGATTGATACTAGTGAACCAACCTGCTCATTCAGGAACGAGATGTAGGTTAGAAACAGATTTACATCATTGACAGATTGAATGTCGTTAACATCTTCATGTGCGAGTCTTTCTAGACGCAACCGACTCCATCGCGTGGCTTTGGCCTCACTGCCTGCAAATAATGGCTCCGGAAATCCACCCATCTTAAGCAAATCATTGACTTTGATTTGTCGCTGTTCGGATGTAAAAATTTCACTTGGAGTACATGGGCGTTCTGTTTCTGCAACGGTATATGGATGAAGTCGGTAGGGAATATAACGACCCATCAAGCTATCACTTCCTCTTCGATACAGATCAAGCCTCGCACTTCCAGTCACGACAATCTGAAGTTGATCACCAATTTGATCGTAAATGCCTTTTATTTTTTGCTTCCAGTTTTTACGATCTTTATGAATCTCATCAAAAACAATTATGCTTTTTAGCGAAGAGCGCATCCATGCCTTTCGAAAATCATCGTCGTCCCAAGTAAAATAGTTACTGGGTGAAGTAATATAGCTTTTTGCGAGTGTGGTTTTACCTACTTGCCTTGGACCTGAAATCAGTGCGATTTTTCGATCTAGAAGCGCGTCTTGATCTATGTATTTGAATATATAGCGATTATTCACAAATTTCCTCTCAGTAGACTGATAGTTGGTCGCGACTAACTATCAGTCTACTGAGAGCTGTCAAATCAGTCAAGTTTTAGGTTCTGAGCCTGATGTTTAAAGGAATCTGAAACTGTTTTGATCATGCTCCCTGAGTGAGGTTTTGTGAAATTTGGCGATATTTGAAAATACGAGCAAAACGTCAGTCTTCAAAATTCATTAGCCACATGTTGAGCTACGATGTTGTTGTTTTGTTTCTACATCAAGAAATCTTCATAAATTCCGATAACTTTCCTATATAGAGAGAGGGAATTTCCTTGTTGATTCGTGATTTAAAATCATGGTTCGATGAGCGATTGCGTATATGCATATCGCTGAGCTTGCTATTTTCTTGTCAGCAAGAGGGTGCTAACAACGCA
>JAPLFV010000014.1 GCA_026390495.1 Pseudomonadota bacterium
AATATTTTTTTGGAGTTTTTCTCAATGCGAATTAAGCAACGTGTTTGTGTTACTTTTGGAGTCTCGATATTGACTCTTTTGGGATTTGCAGGTTTAGTTTTTACGCCAGGTTGTAAGACTCGGGAAACGTCTTCAAACGTAGCATCTTACGCTCAATCACAGGCTCTTACACCAAAAACAACACACGAATTTGACCGATTACAAACCAGTCTATATGAGGTATCAGAAAATTTATCTGAATACTTTGCACATGAAATCTTTCCGTCTGCTTTTGAGGGCAATAGACCAACAAACATAGGCATTCCAATTCAAATGGAAACTTATTCCTTTGGAAAGGATCTACGAAACTCCGTATTCACCTCTACATATGTGTGCGGAAAGGTTGATAAAGATTCATTGAAGATCATTGGATATCCAAAGTCTGACCAACACGGACACCGACCAATTTGCTCTGATTTGCCCGATTCGTACTACGATCAGTCTTGGCAGTTTACTTATAACGGTCGCACAGATCGATCTGGAGTTAGTGGTCTTCTAAGAATATTGCCTTTTTTATCAAAGAGTGAATTGATTGCAGCTGAGAGAGAAAGACTGTTTCGAAAGGAAACTTTTAGCAGTATGAGCCGGAGGGTTGGGCGTCGAGACCAAAAGGACGCTTCTAATCGTGACTTCTTTATTGATGACATTATTTCAGACAAGCAACTTGATAGTTTGGGAGTCGATCCATCTCTACCAAGAGAAAAACGCCTTGATTCTGTTTCAGCAGATCAAAGAAAGAAGTTACTCGATCAAGCAATTTCAGATCGGGTTTCAACAAATTCAGCAGTTCCAGGAGTATTGTTTGGAGGAATTGACCCAGAAGGCAAAAGAGTAGCAGTCGAGCAGCAGCCATCCGCAGAGCACTGGAATATAACATTATTCCGCGAGATTCGGAATTAAGCTCATTTTTATTAGTATGTAACCTGAAGCAATGCATTTTTTGGAGTCCAATCCAACGGGGGAATTTTTCCTAAACGGTAATTCAATCGAAAATTTTTTTTAAAAACACTTTGGAGGTATATGTGATGACAACGGTTCATTCGTTCTTAAAGGCAACCTTTATTTTATCTAACCTGTTCGTAGTTACTGCCTGTAAAACATCTGCTAGAAAGGGCTCTGATCTTTTGCAAACTGAGGCCAATTCCAATGCTTCTGGGATCTCGTCCGCAGTCATAGATGTATCAACAGAACCTAAACTTCGTTGGAAGATAGGTGAATTCAATAATGCAGAGATAAGCGGGGATGTTGTCTTTAAATCTGTTATAAATGTACGCGGAGTTCCTTGTTTTATTACCGATCGAGATGTTGTTTATTGCGCAGGAAGCTATAAGGTTACTGAATATTCCGGACCAAGTTTTGATTGGGCGAATATATCAAATCAGGATCTGGTTGCCGACCCTGAATTGACCTATGCTGTGAGGCGCGATTTTTCGGCGTCCACATACAGTGTTCTTTATGTAGGTGACGACGGTAAAATCAAAGCGACACCGAGTACTACTTTGGTTGGCGATTTAGATAAACATCGACATCTCGTAAATATTAACAATGACTCTCATTATGATCGACTTGGAAAAATTGAAAAGGTCTCCGCAAGTGCCGTAAATAGTCTAGGGCATTCTTTGGTTTGTGGATTGAGTAGTGAAGGAAAGGTTTCCTGTAAAGGTAAACATTCTAATCATTTGAATTCTGACTACGGGACTCCAGCTTTGGGTTCTGGAGGCTATACTGAGGAGAGTGGATCCGAGCTGGAAAATGTATATGTAGAGTTTGATAAATTAAATCAAATGGGTCCATTCACGCAAATTGCTGCCGGTAGAGATTGTGGGTGCGCGATAAATTCTAATGGACTTATAAGCTGTTGGGGATTTCCTAATTGGCACACTGGAGTTTCGCATGTAGCTAGATTAGGTGCAGCTGAAGGCCAATATTATGGTAACTCAAGATATTCGGGACATGAATCTGCAAGTATTTTGGTTGATGAAGGTGGAAATTCAAAGCTTAGCCCTTCGTTTAGAGGAGGTCTTGCAATGATACCTAGAGATGAATTTGGACCATTTAAAGGTCTTTGGGTTAAAAGTCATTATGCTTGTACAAACGTTAAAATAGAAGGTTTGGGGTACCGAGGATATTGCTGGGGCGGAGGAAACGAGGCTTTACAGTATAATGGAGGTTATTCCCTGCGACAGAGTACAACTATGAATGGTTGGCAGCCATTTCCTCAGCATCCAGACCGTGGATTAACAAGTAAAATATCTGGTGGTTTTGACTTTGACTACTTCTACGACGGTCAAGGTGAGGCCGTGACAAAAAATTTCGGGAAAACAATATTGGGGTATATACCCGAGACGGATAATGGAATTTTGAGAAGCGAAGGTGAAATTGTCGATATGGTAAGTAATGGCGAAGAAATAGCTGCCATTGATAGTCTGGGTAAAGTTCATGTATGGGGCGCAAAGATGAAAGTCAAACTAAATCAAACTGGACATGCAAATGTACAGCCATTGTTCCCAGAGAATATGCAAAATTATCAGGTAAAAAAGCTGGCAGCAACGTGCATAGTGACTACCGAAGGCAAAGGGATTTGTGCCGGCAAGTTGCAAAAATAGGTTGAAGGAAAAATCTTTAGCGACCGATTGGGGCGGTCTAGAGTCATGTCAGTGCACTAGACCCGCCCTATGCTCGTTATAAGAAATGGCTTGGGCAACTTCGATCAAATATGTATTGGTTTGCATTGCAGATAACACGTGAGGGGTCTGTTAAAAAGTAAATCTTGATTGGACTATGGATGGTATTGCGCTCAACCCCTATTTCCAACTAAGGCAACTCGCCGACTTATGAACCAAATCCCTGAACAATCGGTGGCCAATTGAGGCTTTAAGCTCAACAATGGAAGACTCTGTTGGTTGGACTAATGATTCGTGTTTTGTAAATAATCCATCTTGAGTGGCTTCAACAAAAGAAATTTTGCTATTTATCGCAGGAAAGTAAATAGGCATTCTTTCTTGTAGCCATTACACACGAAAATTGAGCCACTTAGAATAATCATCGTTGCCCAATATAATTGGAAATCTCAGGTAACCAACTTTAAACTCAGCATGCTCGCAATAGGACTCAGCAAGCCTTTTCCCTTCGTCGTGACTAAAATCTTCACGACCACCATTGACAACGGGA
>JAPLFV010000247.1 GCA_026390495.1 Pseudomonadota bacterium
CTTCAAGATCCAATGAGCAATCCTTATGCCATAGAATCCAGAGTTGAACTAAAAGTTCTGAGCTAGTCAAATTAATGGGTTACATATAGTCGGCAAAAGGAAAGTGTCAAAAAAGTGGTCGATGTGGCTAATCTCTTGACGAAAGAATACCAGCAACCTGGAACCTAGACTGAAATTGGAGGCCGATGAATTTTGCTAAAGCTTTCGCCTTGGCCTCACTATGAAAACTAGCGGGCTTAAAAATGCCAATAAAATACCTATCATTTTTGAGGCGCTAATAGAAGCAACTGAATAGAACATAGGCGACGTGGCACCCAAGACGGCACACCCGGATTTCATATGCCTCGTCAGTGATGCCGAGAAATGTGGTACAGACACTGCTTTTTCGGGACTGGTCCCAATAGAGGTCGGCAAATCGGCCAGATTAATCCCCAAAGAAGCCATGTCGAATCCTCGATTCATAGAAACCTGCTGTATGGTCTGACTATGAATACTTCCCTCCAATTGATCTGTGTACAACAAAGCCGAGATAAAGTTCTTATAATTTGCATTACTTGGAACATAATTTAGTGTCCTTAAAACGTAACGAGTAACAACCTCCAGAGGAATGCCGCCCTTAGTAACGAAATCCCAAAGCAAACCTGAAATCAAAAATGATCGCAGGTGTGAATCAGAGGAAAATGCATCTGAAGTATATGTTTCGTCCATAAAGCGTATCTCATTGTCAGCAGATCGAAGGCAGCGATTTTCGTTGATGATGCAAGAGTTAGCCTTGGACCCCTCTCGACAAACTGTAGGTGCCAAACAAGAATCATTTCGCGCACTCATAGCGAAAAAATCAGCAATGCCTTCGTGTAATACGTGGGACTCGCTATTGCGTTCAAACTCGTTGATAGACCCAAAGACAGCGTGGTGACCAACTTCATGAGCGACAACATCGCGATCAAACTCCAAATTCTGAAGCCTCCTAGAGTCACCTTGCCCAATCACTATATACGGAGCATTCCTTGGTCCACCAGGCAAATACCCGGCATTTCCGCCGTCTCCATCAATTATGGAGCGTACTTGCAAAACGATCTGAAGTTTGTCTTTTGGTTTAAATCCGTGATTGGTCAAATAATCCCAATGTTGATTCGCATAAAGAAATGCATGCCCTTCTGCATCAGCAGCATTAAATCCGGAAAAATTAAACTGCAATTGAGGAGACCTAACTCTTTGTGCGCTCCTGTAGACCTCTGTTCGGAATCGATCATTTGTCAATGTTCCGTCCCCGTTTACGTCAACTGCATAATAGTCCAAATTTGCGTTCTTGTTTGGCACAAATGCTTGAATCCTTGCCTTCACGAGATCAAGCTGATTTGCTAAAACCTGAAAGACTTCTGTATCGCTTGCAATCAATTGGTAGGACACTGATTGGGCCGCGACTAAGAATTTTTTTGCTGGATGCAGATCTCCATACTTCAACGCAAAACAATTATCTCCCTCACTTGTCTCCGTAATCACCAGCTCAGATCCAATTTCCTTGGACACATCGGTAAGGATTTGAGCACGAATGCTATTCAGTGAAGGCCAAATTTGATCACGACTATCAGTCGATTGATATTTTACTTCTGGAAATGAGCCGACAATGAGCCCTTCTGAGATGTTACTTTTGACATAGCGAATCGGTGGATGGCAAAGTTTCACTCCCGAAAAAAAGAAGCCCAAATCGACAAATTCTCGGCCCTCGAAAACAGGAGCAACGGCAATTTGCGGATTCATTCCGTTTTTGTAGAGATACTCAGAGACGGTTGCCACCACTGAGTTACCCTTATACCGGATTGAACTATTTGCATCAGGAACTCTTCTAAGAGCAATCTCATTTGACCCTGAGCTCTGACGTTCGTGATCGACTACAGAATCAAACAAGGTCGGAAAGGGAGTACCTTGAATGGCCATGGCCTTCGAAGAAATTGTCAGTGCTAGGAGTCCCACCGGCATGACCGTAAAAATTCTCATGCTCAAATAATGTTTTTTCATCCGATGCTCCTGCTCAAGTGTCTTGTCAACGCTTTACACAGCAAGTCATCGGTCTGAGGCAAAATTAATTGAGCTTTCAAAGGACAGTGCAAACTGCACACCGTCAATTTGACAATCCTAGGTAAAATGGTATCAGCTCAAAGCAATGATTTATTATTTTATGGTTTTGGGCGTCCCTATTTGCCGGATCATTTTTGCCTAGCAAATATATATGAGCGTAGATGTGCACGTTATCGATTCAGCTAAATTCAGCTGCGAACATGAAACCTGTAAAAGCGCGTTTTATACCAAATCCAAGAAGAACTTCGCGACCGCATTTCATTGACTCTATGCCCAAGGAATCAGATCAAAATTCAGCTGATAAGTTCGCTCTATGGATGCATCCTTAGTAGCAGATTGTACCGAAATCAAAAAATCAAAAAACCGCTGCCTAATTTCTTGATCTGTTTTTTGATCCGCACTGTAGATCACAGAATACGAATAATAATCATCTCGAGCCAACATCTGTCTTTCGTCGATCATCAGTCCAAAATACTCACATGCGAGATATCGCAGATCGTGGTTAAGATCTGCGTCTCCGTGAATCACCCGCGACATATAAGACTTCGGAGCCCGTATGGGTTCTAATAGTTTTACAATCTAAACACTGAGTAAGCCTATAAAAGTTCAGTGACTTCTCCGACAACTGGTCTTATGTTAATTAAATTAGGTCGTTACAAACTTGCGATGTTTCATCCAATACCTTGACTAACAATTTTTTCCTGAAAGCCGATGAGGTTATTAAACAATATGTGTGAGGGATACACACGCTCTTTGCTTTTTCAACATTGTTCAAGGAACTTGGAGTGGTAGTCCATGAAGATAGTGTCAGCATTTCCGGTGTTTTTACTTTTTTTGACTGAATTCTCTTGTCATTCAAAAATTAAAGCCACTTTAACTGCAGGCAGAAAGACAGTACTTTCATCTCCCGCTACAAGTCTAAAGTGGGTCGAAACATCGCCACAAAATCAACTCAATGTCTCTGCTCAATGGACAAAATCGTTGGCAAGTAAATTGGCAAATCAGAAAATTCAGTTTTTTAGTGATTCTGCCTGCGGAACAACTAGTGGCGATGCTATAAACCTAAATTCGTTTTCGACAACGTCCTATGCCTTCGTAGGCGCCTATGGAAATTCATACACCTACAAAATCACTAGTGTTGATGATGCGGGTTCTGAGGGAACATCGTCTTGTTCTGACCCAATGATCATCAATGCAAAACAAGAGACCACTCCAACCATTTCTGCGATTGCATCTCAGGCTACTGACTTAAACACGCCCTCGTCGGCTATTAATTTTGTGATCAGCGACTCAGGGACTTCTATGAGTTGCAACGGAAGTTTTTTAAGTTTGAAGTCTTCCAATACGTCGATTGTATCTACAAGCAACGTCGTATGGGGAGGAACCTATCCAAACTGCACAGCCGTTGTGACGCCGATTGAGCTAGCACGAGGAGTCGTCAATCTAACCATCACTGTAACCAATTCTTTTGGTAACTCCGCATCGAGTATTTTTTCTTTTGAGGTTTATCGATCCTACGTTCTGTCGCAGAAATCTACAAAATCCAATGACTTCATGGTCAGACTCGTAAATGATCCCCAAGCAGCCATAGTTGCTGGTGGTAAACTAATTGTGGCTGAGAATGCAAAATATCGCATCTCCGTGTGGAATTCGTTTCCAAGTTCCAATCAGGTTCCTGCAGATTATGCCATAGGACAGCCAGACCTCTACACAGTAACTTCAAGTTCCGGAGGAGTTTCAGCCAGTTCTCTTTCAGGTTCTGTTACAGATCTTTACAGCGACGGAACACGACTATATGCCGCTGACTATGGTAACCATCGTGTGCTGATTTGGAACTCGATTCCAACCACTTTTGACAAACCAGCAGATGTTGTCATCGGCCAACCAGATTTCACCTCTAGTACTGCAAACAACGGAGGACTTTCGTCTAGATCGCTCAATTTTCCTCGCTACGTCAGTGGCTGTGGAACTAAGATTTTAATTTCTGACCTGAGCAACAAGCGAGTGCTAGTTTGGAACACACCTCCTACCACCAACTATCAACCTGCAGACCTGGTTATAGGCCAGTCTCTCTTTACGACGAACGCTGCATCTCTAACGTCAACAGGTCTCGCAGGACCCCGTGGGGTTGCTTGTGCGAATGGCAAATTGTTTGTTGTGGACGGCGGCTACAATCGAGTCTTGGGATGGAATTCGTTTCCAACCAGCAATGGTCAAGCAGCTGACTTTGTATTGGGTCAAAGTGATTTTGTAACGTCTACCTCAAACGCCGGAGGAATGTCCGGTTCAAGTTTTAGTTCACCTGCTGGGATTGCGATCAATGGAAACACTTTATATGTTACAGATTTAAACAACTCTAGAATACTGGTCTGGACCTCACTGCCGACAACCACTGCTCAATCTGCAAACTTTGCTCTTGGCTCAACAGACCTTGTCTCTGTTGGTTCTGCAAGTATAAGCATATCCCAAGCATGGAATATTACTACTGATGGTACCCGTGTCTTGGTTCCGATGACAAAGTTTTTCGGAAACATTATGTTAGTTTGGAATACTCCGCCGACGTCTTTTGCACAAGCGCCCGATATGGTTTTTGGGTCTGATTCCATGACGTACAAAACTAGCCCTGAAAGTTTTAGAAACTTGAGTTCTAATCAAATGTCTATCTGTGGGACAAAGTTATTCGCAGTTGATAGTTCCAATCATAGAGTACTGGCATGGAACTCGATACCTGACCGATCAGACATTAAACCCGATTTTGTACTTGGTCAACCGAGCATTTCGGAAGGAATTCCAAACAACGGGGGAATCTCTGGAGGAACAATGTATATTCCAAGAGGCGTTTATTGCGATGGTACCAGATTGTTTGTCGTAGATTACGTCAATCACCGAGTGTTGGTCTGGAACCAACTGCCAACCGTCACTGGTCAATCTGCAGACCTTGTTCTAGGGCAAGCGAATTTTACCACAAGCACAAGCGGAACCACCGCATCAACATTATTTTCCCCCACCGGAGTTTTTTCTGATGGGTCAAAAGTTTATGTTTCAGAGCAACAAAACCATCGCGTTATGATTTGGAATACGATCCCCAGTGTTTCTGGGCAAGCAGCCAACGTCGTCTTAGGCCAACCTAACTTTACATCCAATACTCCAAACAACGGCGGAATTTCGGCATCTAGCCTAGCTAGCCCAGGTTCAATTGGTGTTTATGGCGGAAAACTGATCGTTTAGGATATATCCAATAATCGCCTTTTAATATGGAATACGATTCCAACTTCGAATGGACAATCAGCAAACGTAGTATTGGGACAACCAAACTTTAATGTGAGCACAGCAAACAACGGTGGGATTTCAGCTTCAACACTGAACTTCCCCCAAGGAATATATTCTGACGGTACAAATTTATTTGTAAGTGATGCCAGCAACAATAGGGTGCTTATATGGAATTCGATTCCAACCGCATCGGGAACAGCAGCTACGGGAGTTTTTGGTCAACCTGACTTTGTAGCCAGCTCTGCAAATTCAGGTGGCTATTCCGCAACGTCTCTATACGCTCCTTATGGGTTAACTGGCGATGGAACCAAATTGTTTATCGGCGATATCAACAACTACAGAATTCTTGTAACACCCATGCCGAATTAAACTTTTTTATCAACTCAAAGACTCAAGGTTTTTGAGAGTATATTCTATCATTACAATGGAAACTAGAAACTGTGGTCACAGGCAAGGGCATAATACTGGCAGTGCAAATTGATAAAACAAGATGGTTTTGAGGAACCGCGTGTCGGGAATTTTCACGGGTCGCTCGAGCAGCAGAAAGAAAAGTTTGTCATTTCTCAATAACAGGTAGATCTGATTAGATTTTCCCGGAAAGACCAATTCGTTAGCTAGAAGCAAATACTTTTAATCTTCAAAAAATCTTCATAGAGATTCTACTTTTCATCTCCAAGCAGCACAACATTCGCTGAAAATATTCGACATGTTTCCGAAAATGGCACAAAGACACTGCCGCTGGGAGAACTTGATGCCCAAGAATTTCGAAATCTCCAGTAGGGCTTCTGTTCAAATTTAACAATTCCACCTAACACCATCGCGTGGGCAGCGTGTTGATTCTGAGGTCCAGTATTGATGGGTATTTGTAGGACGGGAACTTTTGAAGGATCGAGAGGGGCATTGCCACGAGAAGGACCTGAAAGCTTCTTTTCCATTTCGGTCATATCCCAAGGAGCTTCTTTAGGTTCTAAAGTGCCATCAAGAGTCATTCCAACTATAACTGGTATTCCTCTACACATTTTTTCAGAAATTTTTTTGCGAAGATCTTCCGACTGCTCCCAACAATTTTTTCGCTCTTTCATCAACAACTGAAACTCATTTTGTGCCGGTTGATCTGCCTTAGATTCATCTGAGCTTTTAACGCTTGTAGCATTGCTTTGAGATTTATTCACATCTGAAGGAGCATTTTCGAGTGCCCCAAGGTATTGACGCCACCTATCTGAAACCTCAATAGCTTGGTCAGCGGAACTTCTGGAAGAAAGTTGCCCTATGGTAGTGCATTCAACCCCTATTTCCACCCAAACCAACTCGCACCAACCCGCCTTCTTATGAACCAGATCCCTGAACTATCATCCGATAATTAAAGCTTTAGCCTCCAATCAGACTCGATCTCACCAGTTCATTGTTAACTGAAGCAATCGCTCTACCTTGACTCTGATGATTTTGCACCAATGAACAATAGTCATCCGTTCCCAAACCGTGTTTCTTCAGTTTAGGTCATTGATTGGAGAGCTCACAAGTCATCGTAGTTAGGTAGGTCATCCCCTCCAAACTCCAATCCCTCGGCCCTATACTTAGGAGGTGCACTGCCGGTAGGTTCGGAATCGATTCCTTGATGTTTGAAGTATCTGACGATGGATTCTTGGTCATTGACTGCAGCTTTGAGTCTAAGTTTTCCATGGCAGTGGTCACAAATAGTGACAGGGAGTTTTAAGCTGTAACTTTACAAAGCCCGCCTGGGTGATATCCAGGCGTTTGTTTGAAATAGGACCCCGGGCAATATATTCAATCAGTCGGTAGAGTTTGTCCCGTGCAAGAGTTTTTATTGCGGTATTGGCATGAAGTGAAAAGCCGTTTAGTGAGCAGCATCTTGTGCCTTTTACAAGTGGGGTTTCTTCGCCATATCCAAACCCCGATCCGATCTTTGTCACATCTTGAGCGTCTAGGACGACAGTCCAGTGGACTGTCGTCAGCGAGAAGCCAAGAGCTTTAGCTCGCGGAGGGTTAGCATAGGCCCAAACGCAATTTTGCCAGCAATGGAAGACACTGTGGCTTGGGCTAATGATTCATGGTCTGTAAATAATCCATCAGCCAAAGGATTATCGACAACCTTGCCTTCCTTGTTTAGATACCCTTTACGCCTTAGATGTTTGAGAATTTTAGTGGTGATGTTGATTAGAAGATTTTCGGTGTCATCATCTGTTAATGTTTCGACGTTTTGAAACTTTGAAGCGTCTTTCACCAATGTAAAGACACAGTCCAAGCATAATATGTGAAGGTGTGGATTTAAGTTGAGTGCTGACCCCCAGCGCTGCGTAAACCCGATACTGCCAGGCAAGGGGTCTTTGATGCCCACGGCTTTGGCGGATTTGATGTAGTGGGCATGGATTTGTTTTGTGATAATACTGTGAATCTTTGAAATTGACCATGAATCGACGAAACAGGCCTCGGATGCTCTAAAATCACTCGTTCAGGAGTGGAAAACTTGGGTCCTGTTTAAAAATCGGGTCGGTTGGGTTCCGTCAAAATAGGGGTTGTTTACAATATCAGTCTATTTTACGCTTCTATGACCTTGGTTTGATGTAAACGCTCCAAAATAGACTTCTGGGTTCTAGGCTTGAAAAGGAATTTTATGACTAGATTTTTAACAATGACAATCTCCGCGGCAGGCGCAAGATTACTGAGCAGTAGATGCATCTATCACACCATTGTTGCAAGTTTACTGATGTCAAGTTTATTACGTGGAACTGAGTCATTAGCGTCAACGATAGAAGATGATTGCCGTACAGGCAAACTTTCCTCTGATGCGGGAGCTGCGAAAATCGAAGCCGAAGTCAAAAAATTGCATAAAAAACTAGATCAAGTGAGCGTTACAACTCTCGTCGTCTTCTTAAAATATTGTTCAGATGGGGCAATTTCGCAAGATCTTTTCGGCATTTTGGGCGTCGATGTTTTATTGAGCAATCCGGGAACACTTATATCATCATTCTCAAAGGTGAAAATCAAACAGCCTAGATCGCCGAGTTTGAATGACGACTTCTTCCTTCAAAAACTTGGACATGCAGAAGGTAGCGACATGCCGTTTGTCGACTGTGAAAAGGCATGCCTACCTAAAATCGATAAACTATTTAACGCCAAGAAAGACGCCCTCGCCAAAGCAAAACTAAATACCAAAGCGGATATGGAAGTTAGGAATGCACTGGTCAAAGCTGTCAAAAATGCACAGGCCGAATGGCACAAGCGATTGCAGTAGTTACCTTTGGCCGACGGCCTATTTACAGATCATGAGTCATTGGCGGAAGTTAGCGCGTCCTCCATCGCAGGTAAAATCGCCTTCGGCCCAAACGCGGGTAGGTCTGTGCCAAGGATCGGCTCGGGGTTTGGGTATTGCGAAGAAACTCCGCTTGTTAAAGGCAACAGATGCTGCACACTCAACGGCTTCTCTCTGCACGCCAACACTGCCACGAAAACTTTGGAGTGGGACAATACTCTTCAAGGAGATCTCTGCTAAAGCACAGACCGAGTACGCTTCGTTATAGGCGAGTTTTTATTTTGAACTTATGGCGAGGGCCTGATCCGCAGCCGTTTTCGCACCAGCCAAATCACCCAGCAGCGTCAAGGTCATGGACATATTTCGAAGGTCATAGGCTTGATCCGCCTCCTACTTAAGGTCCTTGTCGATCTTTAGAGCCTCTTCAAGCAACTTTAAAGACTCTTGCAGAATTCCTTTTTCTCGGGCCCAGAATCCGATGTTGTTTAAGATAATCGCCTCATTGCCCATGAGCTTAAAAAGCTTGGCACTGGCCAAAGCGTGAAGGTCATTTCCATGAAATTATAGCCATTTTTGTAATCCTGAGTTGCTTTTTTACGCTTTTTTCACTAAAATACATAATATATTGTCACTAAATGCGTCAAATGTATGGGTATATTATGCAAAGATCGCTGGTTTCAGACCTAACCGCCTGGTTTAATAGTAAAAATAGAAAACCTTTAGTTCTTCGTGGTGCAAGGCAGGTTGGAAAGTCGTCATTGATCCGCCTATTCGCCCAGGATTTGAACCTAGAGATTGACGAGATTAATCTCGAAAAGAACCTCCAATTTGATTCGCTGTTCAAAACTCTAAATATCACGTCCATTGAAACAGAGCTGAGTAATTACTTTCATCGCGCTATTGGCAGAAAAGGAAGTATTCTTTTTCTAGATGAAGTTCAGGCAACTCCTCACGCATTGGCAGCCCTTCGTTATTTTTATGAGGAACGTCCAAATGTAGTCGTCATCGCTGCAGGCTCACTTCTAGAATTTGCTTTGCAAGACGCAAAATTTTCAATGCCCGTTGGTAGAATCGAGTTTTTGAATGTAGAGCCCATGAACTTCGAAGAGTTTTTACTGGCCCTAAACGAACCGTACCTCATTGAAAAATTAAATCAGTTTGATATATCCCAATCCTGGTCAGATCAACTCCACACACAATTGTTGCAGCGATTTCGAGAGTTTCTCATGGTCGGCGGCATGCCTGAAGTCGTTCAATCCTATGCTACCGATCCATTGACACATCGATGGTCTGAAATTCAAAACTCGATTCTTTCGACCTATCGAGAGGACTTCCACAAATATGGCAAACGTACCAAGCTTATTCAAATGAATGAAATATTTAGTCGACTCCCGGGATTTATTAGCAGAAAAATAAAATACTCTGAGCTTGCGCCGAATTACCGTAGTTCTGACACCCGTGGCATTATTGATTTGTTTGCCTATGCCCGCGTCGTGAGAAAATGCATATATTCTCCAGGACAAGGTATACCCATTGGTGCCGAGGCAGATCCAAAAAATGCAAAGATTTTCTTTCTTGATGTGGGTTTAGTTGCTAACGGCTTAGGAATGTTGCCAAGGTCAGGTTTGTTTTCAGAGGCGACTATTTTTGAAGGCCCCCTATCAGAACAATTTGTTGCTCAACATCTAGCAAATTTTTTAGGACCAAGTCGGGAGCCTACGACTTACTATTGGCGGCGGGAATCTCGGCAATCCAACGCTGAAGTGGATTTCCTTGTTCAGTTTGATCAATGGATCATTCCAGTTGAAGTTAAATCAGGAACAACGGGATCACTTAGGTCCCTACACCAGTTTATGATCACGCACAAAAACACACCGCTTGCGGTAAAATTAAGTGCCGAAAAGCCCTTGTTGTCGCGTAGCAAAAATTCGGTATTAGTTGCAGATGGGGTTGAATCATACGACCTTAAGCTTTTAACACTTCCGATTTATATGACGGGCCAGCTAAATCGAATATTGGGCCAGACACTTCAAATGTGAGTTAGCGGCTAGGATAACGTAGAAAAGCAACGTCCAACACCGGTGTCTTACAGCTAACTTACTAGGAGCAACGCCCTCCTTGCCGATTGTTAGCAAATGCTAAAACACGGACTTTGGACCTATATGCGATCATATACTAGGGAGTATTTCATCAAACCTTAGTATCAAAGGAGGACGTTGCTATGACTCATTATATCGCANGTACTGCAGTCGTCACAAATGCCAAAGGAAAAATTCTTAAAAAATCAGTATTTCCCACCTCTGAGAAAGACATAAAGACTTTTGTTGATGGTGTGGCGAGCCCCAAGATGCTAGCTTTCGAAGAAATGAACATAGCCCACTGGCTGTTCGTCCTTCTTAAAGATCGGGTTGATGAAATCAAAGTTGCACATGCTCCTCACCTTCCTAAACAACGAGGGGCAAAAACTGACTATCTAGATGCCGTAAGACTTGCAACTGAGCTTAGGAATGAAAACATTACAAATGTTTTTCATAGCGACTCATCATTATTTGAACTCCGTTTAGTTGTTAAAGCTCATCAAGACGTCACTCAAGACGTCGTAAAGGCTATGAATCGATACAAGTCGTTTCTTAGATCAAAGGGCAAATTTGTTTCCGGAAAATCAATATATAACGACGAAGAAATGCCCACTTCATTTGAAAAGTTAAACGACAAGTTTATTGCTACAAATATGTTTGAACAAATTCGTTCCTTAAAAGAGATTAAAGATTCTTACGAAGACAAACTTGAATCCATTGCCAAGAAATGGCCAAAAATAAAAAGCCT
>JAPLFV010000311.1:0-12410 GCA_026390495.1 Pseudomonadota bacterium
GAACGTCTCTTCTATTTGACGCCCAACCATAGGATAAATGCTGACTGATCTACTACGAGTAGCACTCTTACTAGATGATTCGAGTTCTTAAATCCCAAACTAATTCCCCGGCAGCACCTGGAAATCGGATTCCTCATATATCAATAAGCGTTTTTGTTAAAAAAGCCTTGAAACACCGTTAGGACAATGATCCGAATATCAAGGCTAAAAGACCAATTTTGAATATAATAAAGATCACATTCAATCCGCTTTTCGATACTGGTATCTCCTCGCCACCCATTGACTTGAGCCCACCCAGTAATTCCCGCTTTAACTTTATGTCGCAAAAAATATCCCGGAATCTTTCTACGAAAGTCATTGACGAAAACAGGTCTTTCTGGCCGTGGACCAACTAAACTCATATCGCCTAGAAGTACATTAAAAAACTGAGGAAGTTCATCTAAACTTGATTTTCGCAATAATTTACCAATCGGAGTTGCTCGATTATCTTTTGCAGTCGCAAAAACAGCGCCGGTTTTTGCCTCTGCAGCTACCGGCATAGACCGAAATTTCATCATTCTAAATACTTTGCCGTCTATTCCCATTCGATCTTGAGTATAAAGAATCGGACCGTCTGAGCTAAATTTTACAAGAACGGAAACTATGATCATTACCGGTGAAAACAGGATTATGGCAACAATAGCGCCTACTATATCAATAACACGTTTCACGACACCTTGGATTCCCGCAAGCGGGCTATCATGAATGCTGATCACAGGAACACCAGAAATAAGCTCAATACCAGCGGCCAGCTTTGTAAACTTCATCAGATCAGGCAGCACCTTTACATCAGGGACTTGAGATGCAATACCTTCGAGGTTATCGTCAATCCAACCAAACAATTTCTGAGGTAATGCCACAATGACAGTTTGCATCGGATTAGTTACAAAAAAACTCGCCCAATCATTTTGCTGGTCCAAGACCTCCAATTTTCTTTCAGAACAAAATTGGCGCCCTGCAGCAATTTGCGCCTCATCACCGACTAAAATAACACCTGCTATATCATTCGATGCTATATCCCCAAGTTTACTCATTTCAAGCGCGGTTACCAGTAGCTCTCCACCGCCTATAATGAGAGTTCGTCTAGGTGCGGCTTTCTTTCGATACAAGCGCAGAGCCTTTCTCATGATACTTCTTCCTGCAATCAGAAAAAAGACCTGCGTCATCGAAAAAATTCCAACCGTCAATCGACTGTATCGATACTCTTCATAAAAGAATGTAAACGCAATAAATGCAAGAGTGGCGACAACTGAAGTTTGAAAAATATCAAAGCCTTCTAGAATTGCAGAACGGTGCCGGTTACTCCTTCGATAGTGTCCAAAAACAAAAAAGACGAACAACCAAATAACCGAAATAAATGGAATCATTTTCAAGTATAGATCTAAATATGGAACACCTTTTAAAACTTCAAAACCAGCATAAAAACGTAAATAGTAGGCAAAAACCCAACTGAAGCTAACCATGACAACGTCCATCATCATGCGTAAAAGCGTCAAGATATTCTGTCTTCTACTATTCACTGCTTCTTGTCTCCAAGTATTCTATTGGAACTCATCACATGGATAAAACATCTTCAATATGGCGTCGAATATTTTTCATAAAATTATCATAGCTGAATGCTTCTGCATGTCTCATTAAAGCCTCAACTGACCATTTAAAATCGTCAAATTTCTTGAGAGCTTCCACCAATGAATCAACGTTCGCTTCCGCAAAAAATAGGCCCGTAGTTCCATCGATGACAAAATCTAATGCACCACCCTCTTTTAAAGCGATCACCGGGGTGCCGGCAGCCATTGCCTCAACGGCGACCATTCCAAAATCTTCAACACCAGGAAAAATAAAACCCTTTGCACCCTGAAGCAAATCAACCCATTTGTCACTATCAGGTGCAACAACTATTGTTGTGTTTTTTCCAGCAAGACTCTTCAACTTGCTCAATTCAGGCCCAGCACCTGCTACCACCAGCTTTATTCCCAATCTTTCACAAGCATTAATAGCCAAATCAAATCGTTTATAATTAACGAATGCACCCGCAGCCAAAAAATAGTCTTGCTTAATCGTTCCATCACTAGGTCGAAAACGCTCGGTATCAATGGGAGGATGAACAACCACCGCGTCGTGGCCGTAATATTTCTTTACTCTTAGTTTCACAAATCTTGAATTCGCTATGAATTGGTTTACGCGAACTGCGGAGGTAATATCCCAGAGTCTCAGAATTGAACACCCGATCTCAATCAACGTGCCGAAAAAAGGCATCCGTCGAACTCGCCCCAAATATTCATCTCTTTGATCCCAGACATACCTCATTGGCGAGTGAATATAACAAACATGCTTGGTATGGGGACCAACCATTGCTCCTTTTGCAACACAGCTAGAGGTACTAATGATCAAGTCATATTTTTCTAACGAAAACGATTCCATCCAAACGGGCAATATTGGCAACAACGCCTTTCTAAAAGGCTTCAATCGATTTGCAAGCGGATGAGCGATAATCATCTTCCGCTTAAAAGATTCTGGAACCTTTGATGAATCATAAAAAAGTGTATATATTGGCGCGTCAGGATAGAGAGTTGTCAGTGCCTCAAGCACCTTCTCTCCTCCTCTCCATGTCACCAACCAATCGTGAACAAACGCTACTCGCAAGACTTTCTCGCTTCCTTTATCAATTTGCAAAATTCAGCCAACGGCACTCTTCATCCCTAAACGTCCCAGACTATTATGATTATAATCCAAACAAGACGCATCACAAATCGTAATGAATCGCCCAAGTTGCGTCTGCTCAAGGATTTGAGGTGTAAAAAAACTACCCTACAGAATTTGCACCTTACATGAAGATCTTGTTAGAATTAAATCATAGGCAACATCATTTTTATCTTGACAATTGCAGTTCGTGATTTTTGAAGGGATTGCAGTCGGGATTTGTTTCTAGTTCAGTGCATCATGAGCAGCCTCTCGGTTGAGCGCTTGATCAGATGCACTACGGATGTGGAGTATTGACTAAGTATGAGCCATTCCGACAATCGTCTGGACATGAATTCGCCACTAGCCGCACTCTCTGTTCTATATGGTGATTCTTTTAGCACACCCGCGATGAACGAGGGTTGGATGCAAGTCTTCCCTGAAATCGTTGGTCGTAGCGACGCTATGATGAAAGTGCTTGATTCGGTAGCAAAAATTGCGCGCTCTGAAAGCGCCGTGCTCATCAATGGTGAATCAGGTACCGGAAAAGAGCTTATTGCTCGAGCTATTCATCGTTTATCTAATCGCGCTCCGAAGCCGTTCCTCGCACTCAACTGTTCAGCGATTCCAGAAAACCTACTGGAAAGCCAACTTTTTGGACACGAACGTGGATCGTTTACCGGAGCAGATAAGAAACACCAAGGCTATTTTGAAAGAGCTGCTGGCGGAACTCTATTTCTGGATGAGATTGGCGATATGGCTCCGTCTCTTCAAGCAAAACTATTGCGCGTTTTACAAGAGAAGAAATTCACTCCCGTTGGTGGAAAAGACCTTATTGATGCAGATGTTAGAATTGTAACTGCGACACATGTAAATTTAGAAAAAGCCATAACTCAAGGAATTTTTCGAAGCGACCTATATTATCGAATCAATGTACTGCCTGTAAATATTCCTCCACTTCATGAAAGAAAAGAAGATATTCCACTACTTCTTGAATACTTCATAGACAATGCAAATAGACAGCACAATCCAGGCAACCCCTGCTTTTTTGACCGTGAGGTCATAGAGATTCTAACCAAGTATCGCTGGCCAGGAAACATTAGACAGTTGCAGAATTTAGTTGAGCGGTTAGTGGTTTTAAGAGGAGGAGGCAAAATCCTAGTTGAAAATCTACCTCCAGAAGTCCTGGAATCCATTAACAGCCAATCTTTACCTCAGGCAAACGTCACAGATCATTCAAGCTTGGCATCTCTAAGCGCAAGCCTTGGTCGCGATATCTCATCATTTACCAATCTAAATCCGACTCCGAGACCGGGAACAAGGCAACATCCACCTACCGAGTCTATTGCACAACTCCCTCCCGATGGATTGAACCTTATTTCCTTCATCGAACTTTTAGAAAATAGTCTCATTACGCAGGCTCTTGCTAGAACCGACAACAATCGCAATCAAGCCGCTAAACTTTTAGGAATGAATCGAACAACTCTCGTCGAACGAATCAAAAAAAGAAAACTCACTGATTTAAACCCTCCATCTGAAGAGCTTTGAGTTCAGACTCCTTCAATGAAACATTCGACAGGCAGATCTCAATGAAGCACTCTATGAAATTAACTCCCGTAGGAATTGAGCTATTTCAATTTCTTGAGGACGTTTCAATCATGCCCAATGAAACTCTGACTCAAGTTGCTTTGGAAACTTCAAAACTTCCTGATGCGGTCATGCAGATTCCAAAGCACCAAGGTGCATTTTTATATCTTTTGATGAAATTGACAAAAGCTAATCACATTGTCGAACTCGGCTGTTATACCGGATATAGCGCTATCGCAATGGCATCCGCACTTTCAAAAGGCGGTAAGCTCGTTACCTTTGATATTGACCAAAAAACGTCATCTTTGGCGGAAAGATATTTTAAACTGGCTGGACTAGAGACAACTATTGAAATTCAATTGGGAAATGCCGTTGAAAAATTTCGGTATTATGTAGAGCACACCGTCAACGGGCCAATTGACGCTGTATTTATCGATGCGGATAAAGTGAACTATGAAACCTACTACGAGCTGGCGCTGAAGGGGTTGAAATCTGGTGGCATGATTCTCTTGGATAATGCCTTTAGAGATGGGGAAATTCTGGCTCCTGCTATCAAAGATCTAGGCACACAAGCGGTTAGACGTCTGATTGTTAAGATAAGAAATGATCACCGAGTCGAGGCGACAATGATCCCCATGGCTGATGGTCTCTATCTGATTCGAAAGATTTGACGGATATTGATAGTCATTTTCAATTTTGATTTTCACTAAGACATGCACTTGTTTAATTCATTAAAGTTGCCGTCCATGCAAATGCAAACTATGATCATTAGAGGAATCATTTTGATTTCAATTTAATATCCCTGAGGAGTATCGCCATGAGTGAACAAATGAAAACATCTCGACGTGAACTACTTTTTAAAGCTGCAGCGACTATTCCTGCAGGATTTGCAGTGCTTGCAGCAAGTAAAGTTATGGCTGCAGGTGGAGCGGCTGCTCCTGCGGCAAAACCCGCTGATGCTGGCTTGAAGTTTGTGCCAGACACAGATCCTGTTGCAAAAGCGCTTAAGTATGTTCCGGATGCCACAAAAGCAAAAAGAGAAAAAAGAGGAGCCACAGAAGGTAAGGATCAGCACTGCTCTAATTGCCAACTTTATGTCAAACAAGGTGAGATTGGTGGAAAAGAGGCAGGCAAATGCACGATGATTCAAACTGGAATGGTTGCAGCAGCAGGTTGGTGCGCATCTTGGTCAAAAAAAGCATAGGGCCTTTATCTTTAAAAATTAAATACAAAAAAGCCCGCGATTTTGATTTCGCGGGCTTTTTTAACATCTAATTCACAAGAAAATTGATTAAATCGTCATAACTTCTTTTTCTTTGACCAAGATTTTATCGTCAATCATCTTAATAAAATTATCAGTGTGCTTTTGCACGTCAATCTCCAATTTTTTTCGATCATCTTCGGAAACTTTCTTTTCCTTCTCTTGCTTCTTAATTTCCTCGTTTGAATCTCGGCGAATATTTCGGATAGAAATCTTTGCTTCTTCGCCAATTTTTTTAATATTTTTCACTATGTCTTTTCGACGATCTTCAGTCAGAGCAGGAAATGGCAATCTTACGACATTGCCGTCATTGGTTGGCTGAACGCCGATATCAGCTTTATGAATTGCCTTTTCAATTTCTGCAATCAACTTCTTTTCAAATGGGGCGATCGTGATTGTCCTAGCATCTGGAGTTGACATAGTTGCGACTTGGCTTAATGGAGTTGGATTTCCATAGTAGTCGACTCTAACATTATCCAATACAGCGACGGAGGCACGACCGGTTCTGACCTGCTTCAATTCGCCGTCCAGAGATTTACTTCTTTTATCCATGGATTCTTTACAATTTTTCACAATGTCACTCATTTCAACTACCTCCAAATTCCGATTTATTCATTTCACAAAAAAAAATTAATAATCTAAGACCAGACAACCTGCTCTTCCACACAGGCTAAAAACTATCTTACTATTGTACCAGTCTTTTTCCCTTTTACGACCTCTTCAATGCATCCTGGCTCACCCATTTTGCAAACCATGATCGGCATCTGCGCCTCCATACACATCGTTATAGCAGTCATATCCATGACATCAAGCCGTTTACTGATCACATCAAGATAGGTCAACTCTTCAAATTTCTTGGCATTAGGATTTTTATTTGGGTCACTATCATAAATCCCATCCACCTTTGTCGCTTTCATAATGATCTCTGCTCCAATTTCACGAGCACGAAGAGATGCAGCAGTATCAGTGGTAAAAAGAGGATTACCAGTTCCGCCAGCAAAAATGACGATGCGACCAGATTCCAAATGTTTAATTGCGCGACGACGAATGTAAGGTTCAGCAAGTTCGGTCATTGTAATGGCCGTCATAACTCGAGTTTGCAAATCGAATTTATTCTCCAATATAGCCTGAAGAGCCAAGCCATTGATGACGGTTGCCAACATTCCCATATAGTCAGCGGATGCCCTGTCCATCCCCCACTTAGCTGCGGAAGATCCGCGGAATATATTTCCTCCACCAATAACGATTGCAACTTCAACCCCAAGTTTATGAACCTTTGCTACTTCTGCGGCAATTCTTTCCAGTGATTCACCTTCGATGCCAAAGCCTTGGCTACCTCCAAGTTGTTCTCCAGACAATTTCAACATGATTCTTTTATACTTTACATCCGGATGGATCGATGTACCTGCCATAGAATTTACCTTTGCTGAAATTTAAATTTGATCATGTAAAAAGACCCGCCTTCTAAGCGGGCCTTAAGTTGTCTAACAATGGATCAGGTTATCGACCAAGTTGAGCCGCAACTTCTGCAGCAAAATTCTCTTGTTTCTTTTCGATTCCTTCACCGAGTTGGAAACGTAAAAATTTACTTAATTTTAAATTTTTGTCCGTTTTTTCTAAAAGCTTTGTGATCGAAGTATCTGGGTCTTTCACAAATGCCTGCTCAACTAGGCAAACTTCTTTGTAAAATTTATTCATTTGACCTTCCAAAATCTTATCAATCATAGCTTCTGGCTTCTTTTCCTCAACCAGCTTTTTACGCGCAATATCTCGCTCTTGAGCTAACTCTGATTGATCAACTTCAGTACGATTCAAATACTTTGGAAACGCAGCGGCTATGTGCATTGCTATGTCTTTGCCAACTTCCTGCACATTCGCACCAGATGCTCCTTCTAGTACACAGAGCGTTCCAATTTTACCGCCCATGTGGCTATAACCAGAAATGATAGCGCCTGGATATTTTAGAACTTGAACGCGGCGCAATCTCATATTTTCGCCGATTTTCTGAATCAAACCTTTAATGGTTTCGTCGATGGACGTGCCACTTGAAAGTTTCATTGCAGACAATTTTTCCACATCATTAATTGACTGTGTAAGAGCTACCTTTGCAGTCTCAGTTACGAAATTTTTGAAATCGTCATTTTTGGACACGAAATCTGTTTCGCAGTTAACTTCAAGCAACACAGCAGAGTCACCTTTGTCTCCAATCACAAAATGCACGATTCCTTCAGCCGCAACTCGGTCGGCCTTTTTCGCTGCTCGACTCATGCCTCGTTCCCGAAGCCAAACAATTGCCTTATCCATATCACCAGAATTTTCTTCGAGTGCTTTCTTACACTCCATCATTCCAACTCCGGTTTTCTCTCTAAGATCTTTAACCATTGATGCAGAAATAGTGACTGCCATAATGAACCCTCCAATTTAAAATCAATTTAAATCTGTCGACATTTTTTTGCCAATTTTGTGCAAAAAACCTCTATTCATTCAATCTACTATTTGTCGAAAGATTTTTTCTTACTAACAGATACAGCTTTGCCAGACTCATCTCTAAATGATCCGGTCTTAACTTCAGGCATAGAGCCATCGTCCATGTCTGTTTTATCACGGCCTCGAGATTTACCAGAAATACACGCATCGGCCACAGTACCAATGAATAGTTTCAGCGATTTCATGGAGTCGTCGTTACCAGGAATGATAAAGTCAATCCCATCTGGATCAGCATTCGTATCGGCAACTGCAACGACTGGGATTCCTAAACGACGTGCTTCCTGAAGTGCAATTGTTTCTTTATGGGCGTCGACGACGAAAATAGCTCTAGGCATTCCAGGCATATCTTTAATTCCGCCTAAGTTACGCTCAAGCTTTTCTCTTTCACGTTCCATCATCAGAACTTCTTTTTTAGGAAGTTTATCGTAAGTTCCATCTTGCGACATTTTTTCAATTTGCTTCAATCGGTGAATGGATTGCCTGATTGTTGAAAAGTTTGTTAACGTTCCACCAAGCCAACGATGATTAATAAAATACATTCCAGATCTTCTGGCTTCAGACTGAACTAAATCACGAGCCATGCGTTTCGTACCAACAAACAGAACATGACCGCCTTTAGCTGTCGTACCTTCTAGAAAGTTACAAGCTCCTTGAAAAAGCTTTACTGTTTTTTGCAAATCAATAATGTGAATTCCATTACGTGCGCCAAAAATATATGGCTTCATTTTGGGATTCCATCGTTTTGATTGGTGACCGTAATGTACACCTGCTTCTAACAAATCTTTCATTTCAATTTTAACTGACATTCGTGAACTCCTGCCGAAGGTTTGACTTCGATCACTCTTATTGGGGGTCAACATAAATCGCTGACCAACAACACCTTCGATTCTTAGAGCAATCTGATTAATAATTTACCGTTTCAAAGACTATCTTTGAAAGGCAGCTTTCAGAGCCCGAAGACCATACATTTTTTAAACGTCAGACTCAAGTGAAATGTAAGTCATTTCCAGATCATAGTCGTCAATACGATTCTAAATTGCTTGGCGATCTGAAGACTCTTACCATGTATTAGAGGCAAGGTCCTTCTAGCAGAATGTTGGCTATTGTGCTTGACTGAGAATCATCTGCCAACCACCTGAGGGCATGCGACGCATGATTCCAGACAATTTTAGACCCTTACTTTTATTAGTAAATACAGGTCCCCATGCGTCTTTAAAAAAGATCACTGTTATTGCTCCCTGAGGTCCCTGCATAGAAATTTTGCACTTTCCGCTGCAACCTGCAAGTAGCCCGGGATTAAACGAGTAACCGGAAACAGCCACTGTCGAACCTTCAGCAAACGAACCAACGGATTTAGGAGCGATCGATGAGGTCGAATCATTTTTAAGTTTGGATGGCATTGATGCGCTTTCCTTGACTCTATTCCCAGTGGATGGGGTCATAGAACGCTGTTGTGCGTTGAATTTTGGCGACGGTTTGGGCTCGACACTCCTCAATTTAGTATTTGAATTTGTACGTCTGATAGTTTTGGTTTGCTTATTCTGTGCCTTTGCCTTGGACTTCTGGAACTGACTTTTGGAGCCACTCTGGATTCGGTTTCCTAAATTTAGCTGTGAGTTGGAAACTGAACCTGGCGTAATATCGTTAGTTGCATTTACATTGGAAGTTGGTTCAGCGCTATCACCCGCCTCAATCTGTTTTGGCAATGGAACACTCACTGCCAAGTCTTCATTTGCTTTCAAATCAAATACTTGAGTAGGAGTCCCGACACCTATCATCGAAGTCCTCTTGATCCATTTCTTCTCTACACCATATTGATAAGCCGCAATTGCCAATAGCGCCAAAGCCATAGAAATTGCCACTACTCCAATCAGAATTAAGACGCGATCCAAATTGGAGCGTTTTGCCATAATGTATCTTGGTAAACGGGTCTGCACATTAGACAGAAATGCAATTCCTGAGGCATTTGTCTGCTTGTAAAGCGATAGAAATCTTTGAATTGAGATCTTCTTTTCACCACCTTCTCTGCGAACTTGAGCTTGAGAGTCTATGCTACCTGAATTCCACAGCTCGATAATTTCGCTACTTGAAAGCGGGGAACGAATGCTACCTGTAGCGTCAATGACCGCATACCTCCTCCGGCTTCCAGATCGTTTCAAATGCGCATCAACCCGATTTTCTGCCGCAAGCGCCTGAAATTGCCTAGGACGCAGGTCCGATTGCGAAAGATTTTGAGCAGCACCTCCATCATGTGCAATCGAACTTCCTCTTTGCCCATGTCTGCCTGCTTTCCCTGCAATTGCTGAGTCATTGTACGTTTTATCAGAAGAGACAACTGTCGACTTATGAATATCTTGAGAATATCGATCAGAGACTTTGTCTTGAATAATTTCGCCCATTTGTACGCGAGAGTTATGGAAAATTTCATCAACCTCAACAAGTGGCCTTTTGATGGAGCTTCCCTCTTTACTCACCATGTCAAACGGATCTATCTTTCCTGCGCGCATCTCTTCCCTAACTTGTTGAGCCGACCAAGGCCCAAAAGTTTTGTCTCGAGAGTACACTGTCCACCGATCTGCCATAGATTTCCATTTAAGTAATCGAGGTCTATAAACCGAATAAAATGAAAGCAATTCAAATAGTTATTCGGCGCAAAAGGGCAATTTCCGTAGGACTCAATCAGATCCATTGCAATGTTTACCTATTAAGACTAATAAAAAGATCTATTTTTATTAAATTACCATGTAACAATTGACTTGATTTTATGGGGGTTTAAAAATAGAACACGGTCCTTCGACGGTGCTTGTTTCTGAAATTGAGGCATGAGGATTCCTCCATTCGATCTTCAACAACTGCTGATTTTAAAAGTAGAACCGCCTTGAAGATGCAGAGAATCGATAAAATAATAATGAAAACGAAAAGGTAATGACTAACAATGCAAGTTTCACTATTCGATATTGAGCCAAAACGGATTGTTACCATTTCAGGCGACGAAAAATGGGTCCAAACACTTTTTAACGAATACGCAGAAGAATATGGCTTAAAGACTCCAATTGATATCAATGGACAATTTACACTTACGAAAGATGCCGCAGGTTTTGTTTATGTAAAAGGGACTTTGAGATTTCCTGGCCACATGCGGTGCCCTCATTGTGGAGCTCCTTCAGCGGTGACAATAACCGAACCAGTTCAGGCCGTATGGCGGCCGCCATTTCAAACGAATGCCCCAAAAGACGTTCAGCTCACTTCGGAAGATTTGGAAACCTACTTTATTGAAAACAATGAAATCGATTTGGTGCAATTGGTACGTGACACATTTTATTGCTCAGTGCCAGAGTTGGATAAGGTTCCTGATCCAAAGCCCGCCAACATTTCAGAATGTGCAACCTGCAAATGCGATCGATTTAAGGCTGATTTGAGCGCAGAATTGAATCATGGTACATCCACGCAAATAACTGAAAATAAAGTCGTATCTCCATTTTCCCTGCTGGAATCTTTGATTAAGAAAACATGATGTCGTCGATTTTTTTGTTTCCTGAACACCATTCATTCCTGTATTTTTCTGAAATCCAAAAGGGCTGCATCGTCAAAATTAAGGGCTTGACCAAACGTTACGAATCCAATACAACCTTCACCTCAAGTTTTATTACTAGTCGAAGTGCATTTTAAGGAGTCTTTAACATGGCAGTTCCAAAGTTCAGAACATCAAGCTCAAAACGTGACATGCGTCGCGCACATCATTTCTTAACCGCTCCAGGCATATCTACCTGCAAAAATTGTGGCGCGGTTCGCCGTTCTCACACTGTTTGCGGCAGCTGCGGTCATTACAAAGGTAAACAAGTTATGGCAGCAAAAGACGCCGCCACTTGGCAAGGCGAAGACTTTACAAAATAGATTGAATTTTGAACCTGTGCATTTTTTTGATGCATTTATAAAATTTTCATCAAAAAAATGTTAAAACTAAAATGCCGAGTCAGATACTCGGCTTTTTTTTAATCATTTTGATAGAATTTTATTGATTCAAGAAATGTCTTAGATCCATTTCACCCATATTGAATCGAACCATGATAAAATCCAAAAGTAGAATTTTCTTGTGCCCATTGGATCAAACAATGCACCGGAGTCGATTTTAAAATTCTGAGTTCAAGAAGCTAGGAGAAAAAAAGCAGAGTGGGTGAAACACACAAGCTTTTTTTCGACGAAGCGACGCAGAAACCAGATTTTTGATCGGATCCCTAAGAAAGGATTCCTATGTCGATGAAATATATTAACGAGTTAGTAGATTCAAACTGTCGATCTATTGCAGAGATGTTGAAAGACTCCATAAAAAACGGCGTTATAAGTTTTGAAGACCTTA